>RFXU01000124.1 GCA_009921505.1 Flavobacteriaceae bacterium | reverse complement strand
AAAATCCTCAACACCGATATCGATAACCTTACCCCTATGGCGGCGCTGATGACCTTAAATGACATCAAAAAGCTTTTGCTCGGGGCCTCGGACAAGAAGGCGAAAAAATAGGGGCTTGCCCTATATTTTTTATAAAAATTCCCTTTGTATTTATCCTAATTATTTTAAATTTGCTCCCGCCTTTGTAGGAAGGAATGTTCACAAGTAATATGCGAAAATAGCTCAGTTGGTAGAGCGCCACCTTGCCAAGGTGGAGGTCGCGGGTTCGAATCCCGTTTTTCGCTCCACAGAGCCGAACACGTTCGGCTTTTTTTATCACTGCTGCAGAAGTGGTGGAATTGGTAGACACGCTGGACTTAAAATCCAGTGGACAGAAATGTCCGTACGGGTTCAAGTCCCGTCTTCTGTACAAAAACCCCGGTATTTACCGGGGTTTTTTGTTTGGATTATCGCATTAAGTGTAGATTACGGTCTATATCGCGATTCTTCGCAATATCATCTTTTTATTCCTTGACAAACTTTCTATGCGATTTTTGGTCGCCGTTACTGATTTCTAAAAAGTACAGCCCCGTGGATAAATCGTAGACCGGGATTTCAATACCATTATACGGGCCCTTGTGAATGACCTGTCCTAGGAAATTGTATATGGTATAATCTAAATTACCCTCCAAAGAAGTTTTGATGCTGATGTAGTCCCTTGCCGGGTTGGGGGCAAGAGATAAATATGGCGGCATAAAAACCTCACTTGCTCCCGACAGAAATACGGCTTCAGGGTTCCCTGTAATGGTGACCTGGTCGATAAATACTTGGTCGTTTTGACTGTTGGTGATGGCCCTAAAGCGCCAACTTGCATGTTGACTGAATTCGTTATTGTAGCGCAGCATCAATACCGATTTGTTATAAAATTGCTCATTGTCAAAATCTTCGCCTTTAACAAACTCGGCTACGGTGTAATAAAAAAGATCATCGGTATACTCGAGGATGAATCGCTCTCCGTGAGAAAGGTTTTTGGTATAAAAATAAAAATCTACGATCACCCAATTAAAGGCATCGATGTCAATATTTTCCAGAATCATCGAAGATTCAAGACCTGTATCGGCGCGCAATCTTATCGAATAATCGCCTTCATAGGCTTCGGGACCAAAAACACGCTCGCAATCAATCCCCCCGTCAATCCAGCCGTCCCAGCCAGTTTCAAAGTAGCCCTCATGTAGGATGGTTTCAGGCGCGCACTCCAAACAAGAACTTCCGCCACAATCGATTCCCGTTTCGTCGCCATTTCTAATCCCATCATCACAAGTAGCCGTCAGGGTTAAAGTCACGGCAGTACGCACAGGACTATCGCAGCCAACGTCCGGGTCAAAGGACTCGGCATAATAGGTTACCGTGCCCGGAATATTTAAACTTGGATCGGTAATGACATTGCCGCCCACTTCTGCGTCAAACCAGGTCAATAACTCTCCTGGACGAACCGTGGCGGTGGCGGTAATGGTTTGTATGGGGTCTTGAGCAACCTCGGTAATGTCACCTCCACTAACTGGGGCCGATGGAGCGTCGATAATTTCCAAAGTAACTGGCTCCCTAAATATGCTTTCACAGCCACTGAGGTCATCTACAGCCGTAGCATAATAGGTGACACTACCCACAGCATTGAGCGATGGGTCTGCCACGACATTACCCCCCGTAGCAGCGTCATACCAAACCAGGGTTTCACCCGCGCCTACTGTGGCTGCCGCGGTAAGTGTTTGGACCGGGAAAAGCTCACATTCGGACTGGTCTCCTGCAGAAATTGGCGGGTCTGTTTGGGTTATGTCTTGAGTTATGCTCAATGAAGTTTCATCAGAACATCCATTAACTCCAGTTACGGTTACGGAGTAGGTGTCCGGACTTGTAACATTGATGCTGGCCGTCGTTGCTCCATTAGACCATAAATAGCTCGCTCCACCCGAGGCAGTAAGGCTAATTACAGTCACGTTACAATTGAGTTCAGTAGTTCCTGAATTATTGGTGATCACAGGAATAGGTAGGCTTAAGTCCTGCGTGATTATCACATCGGTTGAGTCTTCACAGCCGTTTGCGCCGGTTACCGTGACTGAATAAGTATCAGGGATCGTAACATCAATACTCGCGGTGGTAGCTCCAGTGGACCAAAGATAAGTGTCTCCGCCAGAGGCCGTAAGATTAATGGAAGTGACTGCACAATTGAGCTCAGTAGTCCCCGTATTATTATTAATCACGGGGATAGGCAAACTCACATCCTCTGTTATGACTATAGCAGTCGTGTCTTCGCAGCCGTTGGTCCCAGTCACGGTCACTGAGTAAGTATCCGGCGTGGTGACGTCTATGGTTGCCGTAGTTTCCCCGGTGGACCAAAGATAACTGTCCCCACCAGAGGCGGTAAGGCTTATCAATGGGAAATTACAATCCAGCTGGGTGACACCAGTATTGTTTGTGATTACGGGGACGGGTAAAGTAATGTCTTGGGTAATGACCAAAGCAGTTGTGTCTTCACACCCATTAGGTCCCGTCACGGTCACCGAGTAGGTGTCCGGAATCGTAACATCAATTGTTGCCGTAGTTTCCCCGTTGGACCAAAGATAACTGTCTCCACCAGAGGCGGTAAGATTAATAGACGTGAGGTTGCAGGTCAGTTCTGTGGCTCCTGTATTGTTGGTAATCACAGGAACAGGCAAAGCAATATCTTGAGTGATGACTACCGAGGTTACATCAGAACAGCCGTTTGTCCCAGTCACCGTCACTGAGTATGTGTCAGGAGTAGTCACCTCTACAGTTGCGGTGGTTTCCCCTGTAGACCATAGGTAATTATCGCCTCCGGAAGCGGTAAGACTGATTGAGGTTACATTACAATCGAGCAGACTTATGCCTGTGTTGTTTGTGATTAGTGGGGTAGGTAAGGCCAAAATCTCAAGAGTTATAGCAGTACGCGATAAAGACACACAAGAGGATAAATCGTTCACCGCTTCAGCAAAATAAGTAATGCTGCCCAGTGCATTTAATGATGGGTCAGCGACTACATTACCCCCGGTTGGGGCATCATACCAGACGAGGGTCTCTCCAGCATTGACATTGGCTGTGGCGGTAAGGGTTTGGAGTGGACTGAGGGCACATTCGCTTTGGTCGCCTCCAGACAAAGGAGCGCTGGTAGGGGTTGGATTAACCACCGTCACCACAGCTGTCGCCTGATCAGAATTTCCACTTGAATCGATTACGGTCAAAGTCACTGTATTTGGCCCTACATCTGCGCAGCTAAAGCTGTCAATATCGAGTGAATAAGTATCAATAGTACAGTTATCAGAAGAACCATTGTCGATATCGGCTGGAGTAATCGTGGCCATTCCCATAGCGTCCAGATTGACCGTAATGTCTTGGGTCAGGACGGTAGGCACCAAATCGTCTACAACCGTAACTGTAGCGGTTGCGAAATTCGTATTACCGCTTTGGTCTTCTGCCGTCAAAGTAACGGTGTTCGCTCCCAAATCTGCGCAGCTAAAGCTGCTCACATCCAAAGTCAATGAAGCCAATGTGCAGTTATCCGATGAGCCATTGTCGATGTCGGTCGCCAAAATCGTTGCCATGCCCATGGCATCAAGCGCCACGGTAATGTTCTGAGTAACTACTGTTGGGTCCATGGTGTCAACGACCGTAACTATGGACTCACAACTGCTAGAATTACCCCCACCGTCGGTCACGGTTAATGTTACTGTATTGGGCCCTAAATCATCACAGCTAAAACTACTGATATCGAGGCTCATAGTGGCGATGGAAATATTGTCCGCAGATCCATTGTCAATATCTGAGGCCAAAATTGTCGCATTGCCATTGGCGTCTAGAACCACGGTTAGGTCTTGACAAATGGCTGTGGGCGGAATGCTATCGGTTTCAAAATACAGCATGCGATAAAGTAAATTCCAAATTTCAGGTTCTGGCAGCCAACTCCCCGAATTATTATCATCAATAAACCATGTCGTGGTCAAACCAGAAAATCGCACCAAGCCGGAGCCCACTGATTTTTGACCCAAGGTTATTCTTGATGCGCTATCTCTTATTAATGGTTCAAGGTCCGGCCCGCTGATATAGTTATGAGAAAACTGATTGCCTTGGTATTGCCCCGTGCTGGGGATTATAGGGCTATAAGGAGAATCTGTAAAAAATGGGTCATTGACATCCACAGGCCATCCATTAGCGTCAACAATCCGAAATGATGAAATTCCGAATCCGAGATCAATAACCCCGAGAGATTCATTTGTGGCTGCGCTGATCAGTAGCTTTCCGCCGGCTGTGACCCAATCTTCGATTAATGGTGTGTTTGCGCCTAAAAAACTAAGCATCATTGAGGTATCGGATTGTCCACCTTCGATAAAAACTACACTTCGCTCGGGGACAAAGACTTCTGAGGCAACGACGGTATTATAAAAATAATGTCCCCACTGATTTGGGTAGACTTCGTCTAAACCGATGATATTGGATTGTCGCCCCCAAGGTTGGGTGGTGTTACTGATATAGGCCACGGGGAGGACAGATTCATACACCGGATTAGGCACAGAATCCAAAAATTCACCTTCGAATTCGACCATGTCACTAGCCCGAGGAATATATTCATGACTCGTACTTGTGATCCCGTTTGATGCGGAATTGAAGCTTTGACTAATCGCAGAAGTATTGAATAAAAAAAATAGGGTGGCCACCAGTAAACCGATGGCCTTTTTTATGGGTGAGATTGTCATTTTCTAAGGTTTTGAGCTTTAGTATTTTAAAATTAAAAATATTCCTTCGATAAATACAAACCATATAGTGGAAACAAGTGGATCCACTATTTCTTTGTCACCAGTGACATTGTTTTTGTCCTGAAATGCATGGTTATGCGTTTTGAGATTGGGCTTTTTGGGTATCTTTTTTTTAGCCACTTATTTCGTTAAGTTGCTGCTCAGGGCCTACCTTTGCAAAAAAAGTTATGTTAAGAATGTTGTTTGGCGGACTACTTTGTTTTTCCGCTTTTGGCTGTAGCCAAAAATCTATGGCGCAGCAGCCAATTGAATCCATCTACGATATTGCTATTGAGGGCATCGACGGTAAGCCTATGGATCTTGCTCAATACAAAGGCAAAAAAATACTTTTTGTTAATGTTGCCTCCGAATGCGGGTTCACTAAGCAATACGACGCTCTTCAGGAGCTCTATGAAAACCACAAGGATAAGCTTGTGGTGATTGGACTGCCCTGTAACCAATTCGGCGGTCAAGAACCGGGAAATGAAGCGGAAATTCAATCGTTTTGCCGTGCTAATTTCGGGGTGGAGTTTCCTATGACCGAAAAAATCGAGGTCAAAGGCCCAGGACAGCATCCGTTATATCAATGGCTGACTCAAAAAGCCAAAAACGGATCTCAAGATTCTTCAGTTAAATGGAACTTTCAGAAGTACCTGGTCGATGAGCAGGGGCGTTTGATCGATTTCTTTTATTCAATCACAAAGCCTGACAGTCCAAAAATTATTGGATTGCTTTAGTGAGCTGAATTTTTTAATGAATAATTCAGGCCTGCGGCATCACAATCAACAATCATGAAGAAATATTTTAACCTATTTGACTTTCGCCAAAAGGTAGATTATAAAATTGAAGTGCTGTCGGGACTTACTGTAGCGCTGGCCTTGGTGCCCGAAGCCGTGGCCTTTGCGCTTTTAGCAGGACTATCTCCACTCACTGGGCTTTATGCGGCCTTTATGATGGGACTCGTGACGGCCATTTTTGGAGGA
>RFXU01000123.1 GCA_009921505.1 Flavobacteriaceae bacterium | reverse complement strand
AAAAAAATCAATAACTTACAAAATGGTTGACAAATACAATAATTAATGTATAATGTCTCCTGTAGTTTGAAATTTACTCTTAATTTTAATTGAAAAGGAAATATATTATGGCTACTGTTAATATTGATAATCTGGATGTTAAGGAACTGCGTGAATTGGCTAAGGCTGTCAAAGCTAAAATTGTGATTTGCCGTGCTGCTGCCAAGGTTGCTAAACAAGCTGAGGCTAAAGCCAAGAAAGATAAGCGCGAAGCCCGTAAAGCGGAGCGTATTGCGAAACTTCAAGCCAAGCTGGCCAAACTTCAGGGTCCTGCTGCGGTGAAGAAAGCGATTCGTAAGCCGTCTGCTGTAAAGGTTTTGAAGCCGAACGAAAAAGGCGAATTGATTGCGGCTTAATAATATGGGGGATTAATTTCCCCCATTATTAAAATCTTATTAACATGATTAATAAAACAGAAATGATACTGCTGACGGTCGAGCAAATCGAACTGCATCGGAACGAACTAATAACGCTTCGCGGCCGTCTCGGCGAACGCGCCAATCAATATGACATCCGTATTGCGCTCTGCGACCTTGCCCTCATCGGCAGGCAGGCGCTGGATGCGGAGGTGGTAGGTATTGCTGGCAAGCGATATGACGGAGTTTATAATTTACCTGTTGGTACCGAATTAATCGTCAAACCGAATATATAAAGATGAATTGGTAGCATTGAAGAAAAAAATCAGCCGAAAAAAAACTAAGTTACAAAATGTTTAAATGTAAAATCACATTTGACCAAATTACATATGGTCCCAAAACTGATTCATTGGAATCATCTGTTGCAATGGCATATGCCCAAGAATTAAAAGAAAAAGGCTATAGAAAAACCAGCAATGCATATTGTATTGTTTCACGAATTGACCGTGAAGATTGGCTAGAAGTTTTGGCAAAACAAATGCGATGCAGCGTAGCACATTTTTATAACGTTGATGGTAGCGGTGTCAGCGACCACTGGCATGACCATTATGTGCGGTGTTATAGTAAAGACAAACATACGGTGCATCCCGATATTTTGAAATTTATTCCTACCTACTTTTAAGGAAATAAAATGACAGAAAATCGAAAACTAAAAGTATTCTATGTTGCCGAATGGGATGAAGGTCGTGGTGATAATGAATTCGTATATGAATCTGGTCCGTATAAAAGTTTTACAGATGCATTGCGTGAATCAAGTGAAAAGGAACGCAATTCATTTGGACGGCAATATTGCGTGGTTGAAAGTATGATTGCGATTGAAAACGTCTATTGACAAATAAGTAATTATTCTGTATAATTGTCTTATTAAGAATGGTAAGACAATATGGACGTTAAAAAACATCTATTGGAACGGCATCTGAATCCCGATTTATACACTGTATCTTGGGATGATGAAACGGCTACATTTGCGCTTTGGAATCTATCTGGACAATGGGTAGGATACCAGCAATATCGTCCATTCGCACCAAAATCATTTCCGAATGACCCAAAACAAGGCCGTTATTTTACATGGGCTAAGAATAAGACGGCAGTATGGGGTCTTGAAACTTGGGCATTTAAAAAGGACGTGTTATTTGTAACCGAGGGTGTATTTGATGCATGTCGATTGCATAATGTTGGACTGCCCGCGGTCGCAGTATTGACAAATGACCCAAAGCAATTGCGTCCGTGGTTAAATTCTCTTGGTCGTTTTACGGTTGCAGTCTGTGACGATGATGCCGCAGGTCGTAAATTGGGCAAACTTTGTGATATGTTTTTAACGCCTTGTGAAAATGGTGACCTTGGTGATATGACTGATGCACAAGTTTTTGATTTTGTTAAGAAAAATTCGCTTGACAAATACCGATAATTAATCTATAATGATTCCATACTAATTGATTGGAGACTGAAATGAAAATTCTCGCTGCTGGTTGCACCCTTGATTTGACCGATTATCTGAATCATATCAAAAAAGATTATGCGCGATTTTATGATGCATCAAGTTTTCAGGATGATGCCGATAAAATTGAATATGCAAAAAATGCCATTCAAAAATTTGAAAATGAATTGGTGGTCGAACCGGGTAACAAATATGCAAAAGTAATTATCGGTACCTCGGTGCATTCTTTTATTGTTATCAAGGCAACAAAAGGTTTTGCTGTTGGTGACATTCTCAAGGCTGCATCATGGAAAGCACCTGCCACTAACTTTGCGCGTGGTTCTATTCAAAAAGGTGATTTTTCAAATGTGCGTTGGACTGGTTGTTAATAGGAAAATAAAATGACAATGCCCATTGGTAAATATTATGTTGGTGACCTTTGTTATGTTATGCATGAAGAATGGGACGAGGTCTGTGATTTGACGATTGATGATAACCGTTGTCTTGATGGTGAATTCGTTCTAAAAGATGGACGCCGCTTTGCAATGTATCGCACAATGCATGGTGATGGCATTTATTATGATAATAGTGGCGATGAATATTCGGTTGATGCTGGACTAATTGGTTGCATTCTATTGTCTGATATTGATATGGTATGTGGTTCTAATTTTCTGCATGGTGGGCAAATTCAAAACTTTTTCAATGAATTTGAAACCTTTGAAGAAAATGGTACCATTCATTTCGGTAATATAGAAATTAAAACCGATGATACATTCGATGATGATGAAGAATGAAAATTTCAGCCGCATCAATCTATAAAAATTTTCTGCAAGAAAAGTATATGCAGGAAATGCAATGTCGCAAGTATAATCTACAGCATGAACAAATAAAACAGGAAAAAAGAATAGAACAAAACCGACGAATGGAACTTGGTCGTGGTGAGAATGTAGATATTTCTGTTTAGAATCAAGTTGACATTTGTTTTTCTTTTCTCTTTCTCCACCATTCTTTTATAGCCTCTGAATTTTTAGCGCGATGTGCAACACTATGTTTTATGCCTTTTCTTTTGGTTGCAGCGATTAGCATTTTATTCCTAACATCAGGTTTATTCATTGCCTTTTTAGTTTGTTCTGATATAAATTTTCTAGTTTCTACATCAATAATTTTACCTTTATGTTTTAATCCTATTTTTATTCTTGATTCTAATTTTTTTGCTGGATTATTTTCGCCCTTCATTCGTTTCGACATTTTAGCTTTAGTTTCAGGACTAGCTTTTTTACCTTTATTAGCTGCTGATAATTTCGCTCTAATTTCGGGTATATTCATTCCAATTTTTGTATTCTTTCTGATTTTATCAATTGTATAATCACTATGTCCAGATACACCATCACCACCATCTGTCATATTTCGTAATATGCCTGTTCCCAAGTCTTTGCGACCATACCAACGAATATAGAATCGTTCCAGTGCTAGTGAACCAATTTCAGTTAGATTCTTTTCTGCAATTACAATTTTAGATTTGTCTTTTGGAATGGGGACGGTGTGATTTTTAGAATAAGCCCTCCCATTACAGCCTTTACCACAATAATAGGGCGTTCCATCCGTTCTAAGATAAAAATAAACGTAATAAATATTGGACATGCTGGCACTCCTCTGTAGTGTTAGGGCTAGTGGGTGTTTCCGCACCGCGACTAGCATCTTTTATTTATATAATCAAGACCTTACGGAACCTCTTGACAAATACCAATAATTAATCTATAATGTTTTCATACTGATTGATTGATTCTTTTTTTGTTATTGGAGATTATATGAAAGGCGTTCCCGCGAAAGGTTTTAGAATGACCAAACGTCGCATGGCTGCATTGGCCCAAGGTCTTCCGATGGATGCTGTTATTTCTAACGTTAAAAATAACAAAATGGTACCTCTGATACAGCCCGAATCGCGTTTTACCATTAATCAGCGATTTGAATTTGTTACTGATATGGTTCGAATGCTGGCCAATGGTGACCAAGCGTCCGTGATTGTGACCGGTCCTGGTGGTCTTGGCAAATCGTTCAACGTTATCAAGGCTCTTGAAAAAGCCAACATGAAGGACGTCACTCTGTTGGAAGAATTTGAGATTGGTACCCGTCTTAATATGAATAAGACATTCCGTGTTATCAAGGGTTACTCTACTCCCAAAGGTCTGTATCGTGCCCTTTATGAAAACAAAGATGGCGTGATTGTTTTTGACGATTGCGATTCGGTTCTCAAAGACCCTGTATCGTTGAATATTCTGAAAGGTGCGCTTGATTCCTACAGCCGTCGAATTATTTCGTGGCGCGCTGATTTGAAGGATGAAGATTTGCCCACCAGTTTTGAGTTTAAAGGTCGTGTTATCTTTATCTCCAATATGCCGTCATGCGCCCTCGACCAAGCAATTATTTCGCGTTCGATGGCTGTTGATTTGTCCATGACTACGCAACAAAAAGTGGACCGTATGCGTTTTCTGTTGTCGCAAAGTGATTTTATGCCCGAGTTTCCGATGGCATATAAAACTGATGCGATTAATCTGATTGAAACGTTGAAGGATTCGGTGCGTGAATTGACCCTTCGCACGTTAATTCAAGTTACTACCATTCGCAAGGGTGCTGGTGCTAACTGGAAGAATCTGGCTGAATACACCATCTGCGGTTAATATATACTTGACAAATATGGAACAGTCTGATAAGATTGTTCCATACTCTTAAGGAAACATGATGGTTAACAATGTATTTTTAGATTTGGAAGAAACCGTAATCAATAATTGGGACGAAGGTTTTCTTGTCCATACTTCCAAAGTCCGTGATTTTCTCAAGGCACAAAATGTAAAAGGCTGGACTGTCTTTTCATTTGCTGTATGGGATGCAAGCGATGTGGCCGTGTTCCAAAAGCGCCACCAGCGATTCCTTGAAAAAGCGTTAGATTGCCCTGTCCTGTCCTGCCCATCGTGCCAGGACTTCATGGAGTGCGATACAGAAAAGACTGGAGTAAGGTTTGACAGTCTGACAGATTTTATCAGCATCCGCGGTAAGGTTGGGGCTTTTACCAACTGGTGTGCAGTAAATCATTCGGGACAGCATTCGGTGCTGGTCGATGATGTGGTACCAAATGCCGTTTGGACAAATAAAGATACCAATACTACCGTTGAATTTGTTAATGTTTTACAATTAACTTGACAAATACCGATAATTAATCTATAATGGTTCCATGATGAATTATTTGATTGGAAACAAATTGAAAGTGAAACCGACTAAAGCCGAGGTTGAAAAATTGCTTAAAAAATTTGAGAATCGGTCTGAGGCATTGATTGGTACCTCCGGTAGTTATGCATATGCTGCTGGTTATTATTCTTCGATTATAACGTATTTTTTGTCTAATTCTACTGATTCCGAAACTGTCAATACAATTATGCGCCAGCTTAAGGACCGGATTTAGGTCTTTTTCTTAATCCGAATCTGGTAATAAAAGGTTGACAAATAGGACATTATTCGTTATACTGTTTACATACTGATTGATTGGAAGCAAAATGAAAGCCAAAAAGTCCAAAGTTAAAAAGATTAAAGTTTTTAATACATCTTCACCAAAACGCCGTGAATTCCAGGTGCGTCAATTGATTCCGTTTGAAGGTTGGATTACGCGAGGTGTGTTTTTCAATTTTGCCGATGCACAGATATTTTTGAAGGCCCTGAAAGGCTAATATGGAAAATATTATGCGAGTTATTAATGATTATGGTTTGGTGCGTGTAGTAAGTCTTGGTGACCCCTATACTCAGGTGGCTGATATTGTCGTTGAAATTAAGGCGGGTAATCAGTGGGAATATTATGCTGGTTTTAATTCCCTGTCCGATGATTATGCATATACCAATGCAAAAGAGGCTGCTGGTCGTGCTATCAAAAAAATGGCAGCCGAAATTGTCGCAACGGAGTAAAAAATGAACGTTTATGTTTATACCACGTATTCTATTACGATTCGCGTCAAGGCTGAAACGGAGGATGATGCATATCGTGGATTAATAGATAAA
>RFXU01000122.1 GCA_009921505.1 Flavobacteriaceae bacterium | reverse complement strand
AGAAGTTGAGGAAAGCATGACCCACGCTTTGCAACAATGTGGTGGAAGTATCTCGGAGTTCACGGTGGCGCCGCAAATCACCCCAGAGGGACAGGAGCTGCCCTATCATGAGTGGTTTGTCGAGTTTGAGGACCTTCCTTCAGACCTTTCTGCCTTTGCCCTGGCGATTGATCAGAAGCTCCAAGAGCAAAATGTTTATTATGCCGATCTGATTCAAGGCAAGGTGCTACAGCCTCTAAAAATTACACAAGTAAGGAGCGGAGGCTTTAATGCAGTAATGAAAAGTTTAGGGCGATTTGGCGGACAGAATAAGGTGCCAAGATTGGCCAATGACCGCGCGCTGGCGGAGCCTTTGAGTCAATGGGCGCACAATTAGCGTATCTTTGCCTAGAAAATGAGTCAACAATTAGGACATACGCGCACAAGAGCTCAGGAGAGTTCTAACGCAATCGAGCGGGTGTACATCACCATGCGTCATTTGTTTAATCGCGGGTTTTACAAACCCATGGGCATTAGTGGCACAGCACTCAGAGAAGCTCTTTTGACCTTACGCCCTGAAATATATGGATCCATTGCCGAAGAAAAAATAGAGCTTCAAGGCATGGTTTACATTATGGACCGATTGCCATATGGAATAGAACAGTGTCAATTTGTGAGCCTAACCAGTGACGAGGGCTATAATAAATCTCATATTCCCGCAATAATCCCTCCAAAGCGTCGCCGCCATTGTTATCGTATCGATGAGCAACAGATGAATATTGTGATCACACGTGGACGCAGTGAGATTTATGATATTCTGACCCATTTGACCTTTATGTATATCGAGTCTCACAAGATTATGAAGCAAGTCCTTGTGAGCAAAGAAGAGGGCTGGATTCTCAGTAGAGATTGGCAGAAATTTGCCGAGACCGCCACCCAAAAAGATGAAATTACCCAGACCCAGCGCGAACTCGCGCTCATGCATGCCGCGAGTTTTCTGGGCCGCACTTATGAAGAGGTCCAAGCGTCCTATCCACTTTTTGCCCAGAAACAAGACCCCGATCATTTCATAAGGCTCATCTATCATTTAGGCAAAGGGGCCATTGATGAGGTTATGGACAAAACTAAGGCCCGTCAGATTTCGTTCAGCCCAGTATTGCGCGAGCGCCTAGGGCACCACATTCACGGGGAGCGATGGGCCAAACGCATCAAAGAAACACTGATCCAAATGGGCGCGACAGAACGCCCGATGCATATAATCAGTGCGAACATGCACAGCGTAATGAACACCTTGTATGCCGCCAAGGCACTTCCAAAAGAAGCCGCCAAAAAATCAAGCTTAGCCCTTTATGAGTATTTAAGCCAAGACGCCAATAAAAGTGCTCGGCAAAAGGTTCAGGATTTTGCCGTAAAAAACGGAATGACCTATTTAGACGACCAAAGCCAAGCCAATATTGACGTTCAAATCATAGATTTAGCCAAGGCATTGCCCGCTCGATATGACAACCCGAACTCGAGCGCCCCTGTTTTAATTGTGATGGACTATGCTTTTGGGGAGCAAGCCTATGAAACCATGGATGAATTGCTCAAGCCATTTAATGTTTCTGGCAAGACAAAATTTATGCCTGTAGTCTCGATTTCCATTATGGGAAAAGCCGGTATTTTAGAAGGAGGCAAGGGGGATATTATGATCCCTAGAGCCCATATTTTTGAAGGGACAGCAGACAACTACCCCTTTAAAAATAAGTTGAAACTCAAAGATTTTGAAGGCCACAATGCTTTTGCAGGGACCATGATTACTGTTCTGGGCACGTCCTTACAGAACAAAGACATTTTGAGTTTTTTCCATAATTCCTCCTGGGATGTAATTGGGCTGGAAATGGAAGGGGCACATTACCAGAAAGCGATCCAAGCCGCCTCAAAAATAAGAGGAAGCATTAACCCCTCTGTGTCGGTGCGTTATGCCTACTATGCCTCTGATAACCCACTCGAGTCAGGAAGTACCTTGGCCTCAGGAGGCTTAGGCACAACAGGGGTGCGCCCAACCTATGTGATTACCGAAAAAATCATTGAGCAAATCACACAAGCGGACTAAGCGCCGTGCTATAATCATTGAAATTCCGATATTTGCGCGTAATGAACACAAATACTAACACGATTAGACCTGCTCAATCAATCCTAGTCACAGGGGCAGCCGGCTTTATTGGGTCAAACTATGTGAACCATTACGTTCCACTGAGTGAGGCACACTGGGTTGTTTTAGACAAGTTGACTTATGCAGGGAATTTGGACAATCTAAAAACCCTGGAGGGCCAAAAGAACTACACTTTTGTACAGGGTGATATTTGTGACAAAAACCTATTAAAACAATTGTTTGAGCAGCATCAGTTTGATACGGTGTTGCATTTTGCTGCCGAGTCTCACGTAGACAACTCCATAACTGGGCCTAGAGCCTTTGTAGAAACGAATTTACTGGGTTCTTTCGAACTTTTACATGCGGCCTATGAGCTTTGGATGGAAGGACCAAATGCGATAAAAAACCAATTTGCCCACGCTCGCTTTTTGCATGTTTCGACAGATGAAGTTTATGGAACCTTGGGTGAAACCGGTCTGTTTCGCGAGGACACCCCTTATGCCCCAAACAGCCCATATAGCGCTTCCAAAGCAGGCTCAGACCTATTGGCCCGGAGTTATTTTCACACCTATGGATTTCCTGTGGTGACGACAAATTGCTCTAACAATTATGGCCCGAATCAACACTGGGAAAAACTCATTCCAACCATCATACGCAAAGCGATTTCCGGACAAGACATCCCCATTTATGGTGATGGTCAAAATATTCGGGACTGGCTTTACGTTTTAGACCACTGTAAGGGGATTCATAAGGCGCTCCAACAGGGCACCTTTGGAGAAACGTATAACATTGGCGGACGCAACGAGCGCAATAACTTATACATTGCCGAGCGCATTTGTGCAGTCTTGGATGACTTAAGACCAAAGCCTCAGGGGCGGTACAAAGACCAAATTACCTTTGTTAAGGATCGGCCAGGGCATGATTTTCGTTACGCCATTGATGCCACAAAAATTGAGCAGAATTTAGGCTGGAAGGCTGAAGAAACTTTTGAAACTGGGATTGTCAAAACTATAGAGTGGTATTTGGCACATCCTGAGCGTTTGTCGCAAGAATGATATAGCCAGCCAAGGGATGAGCCCGGGCTAAAAAACACAGAAGAAATCTCATAAACTAACCATAACGCGCAGCATCATGAAAGGAATTATTTTGGCAGGAGGTTCAGGCACTCGTTTACATCCATTGACCTTGGCCGTGAGTAAACAACTCATGCCCGTTTATGACAAGCCGATGATTTACTACCCACTCACCACCTTGATGTATGCTGGGATTCGCGAGATTTTGATCATTTCAACCCCTGAGGACTTACCGCTCTTTAAGAAGCTTTTGGGCGACGGCACCCAATTAGGCTGCGCTTTTAGCTATGCCGTTCAACCTGAGCCAAACGGATTAGCTGAGGCATTTATTATTGGCGAGGAGTTTATTGGGAAGGATAAAGTGGCCTTGATTTTAGGAGACAATATTTTTTACGGTGCAGGGCTGAGCGAACTCATGCAAGCACAAAATGATCCTACAGGAGGTGTTGTTTTTGCCTATCATGTTCAGGATCCAGAGCGTTATGGTGTGGTTGAATTTGACGATCAAGGTAACGCGCTCTCAATTGAAGAAAAACCTTCAAAACCGAAGTCTAATTTTGCTGTTCCGGGTATTTATTTTTATGATAATCGTGTGGTTGAAATTGCCAAGTCGATTAAACCCAGTGAACGCGGAGAACTAGAGATTACCGCTGTGAACAACGCCTACCTAGAAATGGGGGAGCTCAGTGTTAGCGTCTTGGATCGCGGCACCGCTTGGCTCGACACTGGGACGTTTAGCTCATTGATGCAAGCCTCTCAGTTTGTTCAAGTGATTGAAGCCCGTCAAGGATTGAAAATTGGGGCCATAGAAAAGGCGGCCTATCGAATGGGCTACATCGACCAAGCCCAACTCAGAAAATTAGCCAAACCGCTTCTAAAAAGCGGTTATGGCAAACACCTAATGCAATTGGATTAATATGGAGCGTATTGACACGCCATTGAAAGATGCTTTTTACCTGATTCCCCCGCAATTTGAAGATGCGCGCGGGCTATTTTCAGAAACCTATAACGCACAGACATTTCTCAAGGTCACGGGACTTGAAGTGAACTTTGTTCAAGACAACCAGTCGATTTCTAAATTTGGTGTGCTGCGGGGTCTGCATTTTCAGGCTGGAGCACATGCCCAGGCCAAACTAGTGCGTGTGTCTGCAGGTAAAGTCCTGGATGTGATTGTGGATTTGCGTAAAGAAAGCCCGACTTTTGGACAACATTACAGCATAGAGCTGTCCGCAGAAAACCGCATTCAACTCTTTGTGCCCAAAGGATTTGCTCACGGATTTATTACCTTGAGTCCTGAAGCGACCTTTTGTTATAAATGCGATGCCTTCTACAATAAAGAAGCGGAAGGCGGAATTCTCTATAATGACGCAACCCTCGCTATTGATTGGCATCTAAAACATGATGATGTTTTGGTCTCAGAGAAGGACCAAATATTGCCGACGTTTTTAGACGCTACCGCATGAAGAATATATTGGTGACAGGAGCCAGTGGCCAGCTTGGGCAAAGCCTTCGCCAGCGCTGCTTAGCATACCCTGAGATGAGGATGCAGTTTTACTCGCGTCAGGATTTTGATTTGGAACAACCCGATCAAATGAGCCGCGTTTTGGACGAGCAAAACCCCAGCGTTGTCCTTAACACGGCGGCGTATACCGCGGTAGATACCGCAGAAAATGAGCCAGACCGCGCTTTTGCCATTAACACCATAGGGGTAAAAAACCTAGCCGAACTCTGTGCGGCACGCAACATAACATTAATGCATGTGTCCACCGATTATGTTTTTAACGGAAATGCGCACCAGCCTTATTTAGAGGATCATCCTACAGCACCACTTGGGATTTATGGACAGAGCAAATTGCAGGGAGAACAAGCCGTAGAAGAGATTAACCGGGACCATTATATTGTGCGCACGTCGTGGCTTTATGGTCCTTATGGTCATAATTTTCTCAAGACCATGCTTAAACTGGCGGACCAAGGAAAATCATTGACAATCACTACCGAGCAAACGGGCAGCCCGACCAGCACTTTGGATTTGGCAGACGCCCTCTTGAGGTTATTGGAAAAACAAGCGCCTTATGGCACTTATCACTTTAGCAATACAGGCCAAACCACTTGGCACGGCTTTGCAAAAGAAATCTTTAAGCAAACCCATCAATTGGAAGGCGTCAAACTTGCCGAAACCGCTGAATATCCTACTTTTGCAAAGCGTCCAAAGTACAGTGTATTGGACACCAATAAAATAAAACAAACCTTACAACAACCTATTCGGTCATGGCAAGAGGCTTTGGCTGAGGTGATTCACCAAATTTAATTAGCACCATGGAAAAGCACACAGAAGAAGTCGACTTGTTTTACGTGTTGAAAAAACTCAAAAATGTTTATTTGGGATGGCTAGCGCGTGGCTATCACGCTGTTCAATTTCTTAAAAAATATTGGATTGCCTTGGCCATCATGATTATAGGAGGCCATTTTGCGGGTAAGTTTTGGCAGCAATCACAGCGCCCAAAGCGACAAGCAGTAATGATTGTTCAGAACAACTTTGGCAGCTCGAGCTATGTTTATGACGCTGTTGAAATCCTTAACATCAAGTGTAAACAAATAGACGAACAATTCTTAAAAGAGGTTGGACTCAACACAGAGACCCCAGAAATCTTGGAGATTGTGATTGAGCCAGTGGTCAGTGTTAACGATCTTTTAAAGGTTAGTGAGCCTAATGACCGCAACATAGACACTTATATTTCGCGTATTGAAACCGAGGAAGACCTCATGGTTTCTGAGATATTTTATCCGCAATACCACTATCACAAAATAACGGTCACCACCAAC
>RFXU01000121.1 GCA_009921505.1 Flavobacteriaceae bacterium | reverse complement strand
TCGGGAGATAAGCGTATTCTCAACATGCCAAAAGTACAGGCAGCACCTTCTTTGGAACACAGACAATTTGGGATGTTTGTGGCTTGCGGACCAAACATCAAAGAAAACGAGAAAATTTATGGGCTCGGACTCATTGATATCGGGCCGACAATTTTACATCACTTTGGACTGCCCATTGGGCGTGATATGGACGGTAAGGTCAATCTAGATCTTTTTAAAGAACCAGGTGAGGTTACATATATCGACAGTTGGGATGAGATGCCGGGGGATTTCGCGGAGATCGATAAAAAAGAGCAGACCGATGTTTTATCTGATGCCCAAACCATGGAGCAACTCGTTGAGTTAGGTTATGTAGAGCGTTTGGATGAAAAATTTGAGGTGGCGATTCGCAACACGCGGATTGATCTAAAGCACAATTTGGCGCGCGTGCATTTGGGTAAAAAGGATTTAAGTACCGCCAAAACGATTTTATTGGAACTTTTAGAAGAACCCAAAGCCAAGGATTATGCCCCATTTTTGATGGACCTCATCAGTATTGCGCTCAAAGAAAAAGATTTTGAATCGGCGTTTACGCATTTACAGGCGGTCAAAAACTCGGGGACAGAAGTTTCTTATAATCTCAATTTAACTGAGGCTCAGATTCGTTCAGAAATGGGACGTCCCAAGGAGGCTCTTGTATTAATTGAGCGACTGCTCGAAAAAGATCAAACGGGACCGGTTTGGTATCGCTGTGGTTTATTGCATTATGAATTAGGAGATTTTGAACGAGCGATTGAGGCCTTTGAACGAGCTATTGAAAAAGAATCTCAAATTCCTACATATCACGCAGCAATGGCTGAGGTATTGTTGCAGATGGACCAGTTTGAAGAAGCGGCTGAATATGCGCTAACGAGTGTGGAGCTGGTGAAATTTTTCCCAAAAGGTCATTTGCTTTTAGGACAGGCTCTTGAGAAATTAGGAGATCTTGAAAATGCTGAAATCGCCTATGAAATGGCCGCAAAACTCAAACCACGGGAATTTCACAAAGCCGAGCAATCGCTCGAAAACATCAAAGAAAAGCGAGATATTGACTATACCCTAGAAGATAAGGCTACCCATAAATATTTCGAAAATCAAATTGTAGTGGTATCTGGATTACCCCGCTCAGGGACCTCAATGATGATGCAAATGCTCGATCGTGGAGGTGTTGATATTTTACAGGATGAATTGCGCGAGGCCGATATATCAAACCCAAAAGGTTATTATGAATACGAGCCTGTAAAAGCTTTGTATAAAGATAATTCGTGGTTGGGAAAAGCCCGAAATATGGGGATTAAGGTTGTAGCGCCATTGCTCAGATATTTAGATGGCCAATACCGTTACAAGGTAATTTTTATGAATCGCGACATCCATGAGGTGATTCAATCTCAGCAAAAGATGCTAGGCAAGAATTCTGAGGTGTTTCCAGTACATTTATACAATCAGTTTCAGCATCTACTCAAATCGGTAACGAGTTGGCAGAAAATTGAGCCAGGGGTAGAGATATTATATATCCATCACAAGGACGTAATCGAAAATCCAGAAAAAGTCGCGGAGCAAGTATCTAAATTTATTGGCAAGCCTCTTGATGTTCCCGCCATGGCCTCTGTAGTTGATCCGAACCTTTACCGCAACAAATATCAAGGTGAATGATGGACACAGTTAAACGCTTGGTTTTATGAAAACCACCGCCCAAATCAAGGCGCCTATAGAGGCGGAAATGGAGCTTTTTGAAAAAAAGTTTTATGATTCTATGTCCTCCAAAGTAGCCTTGCTGAATCGGATCACTCACTTTGTGGTGAACCGCAAAGGCAAACAGATGCGGCCGATGTTTGTGTTCTTAGTGGCTAAGTTGTGCGGGGCTGAAGGTGTTGTGGAGCGCACTTATCGGGGTGCTTCCGTCATTGAATTGATTCACACAGCGACTTTAGTGCACGATGATGTAGTCGATGACAGCAATCAGCGCAGGGGTTTTTTCTCGATTAATGCCTTGTGGAAGAATAAAATTGCGGTTCTCGTCGGGGATTATTTACTCTCAAAGGGTTTGCTGTTGTGTATTGATCATGACGATTTTGATTTGCTTAAAATTATTTCAGTCGCTGTTCGATCAATGAGTGAAGGAGAGCTTTTGCAGATTGAAAAAGCGAGACGTCTCGACATTACAGAAGAGGTTTATCTCGAAATTATAAAACAAAAGACGGCGACCTTGATTGCATCTTGTTGCGCTATTGGCGCGCGCAGCGTTCATGCTCCAGAGGAAGAGGTTCAGAAAATGTGGGCCTTTGGAGAAGCCCTAGGAATGGCCTTCCAAATTAAAGATGATTTATTTGACTACGGCAGTGCGCAAATCGGTAAGCCACTGGGGATTGATATAAAAGAACGCAAATTAACCATGCCGCTTATTCACGCTTTAAATCAGGCGAATAAAGAAGAGCGACGATGGCTGCTTAACTCAATTAAAAATCACAATCGGGATAAAAAGCGGGTAAAAGAGGTTATTGAAAAGGTTAAATCACTGGGTGGATTGACTTATGCTGTCGGCCAAATGAAGCATTATCAGGCCCAGGCAATGTCCATTTTAAACACATATCCCGAAGGTCCCGTAAAATCATCCCTTTGCTTGATGATTGAATATGTAATCGATCGAAAAAAGTAAATTGCTGATTCAGGCCAATATATTGTACCTCGGTCTTGTTTGAATAATCTCGTTTCAACAATCTTGTTTTAAGAGTTATGAACCAACGCATTATAAGCTTGCCTTGGTTTGTTGAATTGTATTAAATTTATATCCTTTGTCTTGCCGACAATTTTAAACACAAAATCTTAGATGATTTCTAAATTCACCATTGATCAAGTTTTTGAAACCGCTCGAGTAGAAGAGGTGATTGGTGATTTTGTGCAACTCAAAAAATCAGGAACAAATTATAAAGGCTTAAGCCCATTTACTGATGAACGTACGCCAAGTTTCATGGTGTCACCGGTAAAACAAATTTGGAAAGATTTTAGTAGTGGAAAGGGGGGAAATGCGGTCGCGTTTTTAATGGAACATGAGCATTTTACTTATCCGGAGGCCATCAAATACCTGGCTAAAAAATACAACATCGAAATTGAGGAAACCGAGCAAACCACTGAGCAAAAGGCCGAAGCAGATAAGAGAGAATCACTTTATTTGGTCAATGAATTTGCTCGTGATTACTTTAAAACAACCTTGACCGAATCCCAGCCAGGCAAGGCTATAGGGATGACTTATTTTAAAGAACGTGGATTTTCTCCAGAGACTATTGAGAAATTTCAGTTAGGGTACAACGATGATCGCTGGGATGGATTTACACAAGAGGCATTAAGGCAAGGCTATAAAATGAGTTTTCTGGAAGAGACAGGATTAACCGTAGTCAAAGGAGATCGGCAGTTTGATCGTTTTCGTTCTCGCGTAATCTTCCCGATTCACAGTATGAGTGGTCGTGTTTTGGGTTTTGGCGGGCGCACGCTTTCCACGGATAAGAACATTGCCAAATATCTAAACTCTCCAGAGAGCGAGGTATATCACAAGAGCAAAATACTTTATGGGATAAATTTCGCGAAACAGGGAATTGCTAAAGAGGACAATTGCTATTTGGTTGAAGGGTATACCGATGTAATACAAATGCACCAGAGAGGCTTGTCGAATGTTGTTGCGTCGAGCGGGACGGCCTTAACGCCAGAACAAATTAGGTTGGTCAATCGATTGACTAAAAATATGACCTTGCTCTTTGATGGGGATGATGCAGGGATACGGGCCTCATTGCGTGGCGTGGATTTGATCTTGGAGCAAGGGATGAATGTTCGGATTTGTACTTTTCCCCAAGGGGAGGATCCCGATAGCTTTGCACGTAATAATTCTTTGGACGCGCTGCAGGATTATTTGGCCAAAAACACTACTGATTTTATAAATTTCAAGGCTTCTTTATTGGCCAAAGAGGCGGCAAATGATCCAATAAAAAAATCTGAAACCGTTCGCGACATGGTTCAGAGTATTGCCAAGATACCGGATCATATAAAGCAAGAGGTTTACCTCAAGGAATGCTCGCGCATCATGGACATTAGCCAAGAAGTTTTATTCAGCACCTTGGCGCAAATTCTCAGGAAAAATCGCAATGATGCCCAAAAGACCCCAGAGGTCAATACTCCGAGATTGGACGTTATTCAAAAGCCAAAGACCGAGTCTAAAGTGGATGTTCAATATGCGCTAGAGCGCAAAATCATTGAGCTTTTACTTCTTTACGGAGGACATGAGGAAGAATTCGTTGAGACTTTATTAGAGGCGGATGAACACGGCGCGGTTCAGCATAAAGCGGTATCTCAATCGACTCTTGTTTACCAAAAAATTTATTTGGATTTACAGGAAGATGAAATAGAATTTACCCACACTCAATTTCAAGAGCTATATTATCGCATCATTGAAGGGTACCATCAAAATCCTGAGCTCAGAATTGATGGCTTTTTACAAAGTCTACCCCATGAACTTGCCGAACAGGTCACTCATATTCTTATGGACGAAGAGAAACATCAATTGCATCAATGGGATCGAAAACTCATTTTTGTAAAAGATAAAAAAGCGGGTGTGGCTCAAATTGTATCCGAAACGATTTTGAATTTGCGCAGACATTTGGTCACTAAAAAGATTGATGAGTTAAGTGCGCAATTTAAAGAAGAGACGGAATCACAAAGTGGTGATGAAACCCTTCAAGCCGTAACAGATTATATTGGTTTAAAGAAAGTTCTTTCGGAAAAACTAAACCGAGTGCTTTGAGCTGATCGCTTAACCCAATCTGAATAGGCGCGCTTGATTGATCAAATCCGCAATATTATCTACTTTTAATTTTGTGAGCAATCGCGTTTTGTAGGTGCTGACCGTTTTTTCGTTAATGTCTAAGGCCTCCGCAATGTCTTTGTTGCGCTTTCCTGAGGAAAGCATGTTGAGGACTTCGATTTCTCTCGTGGATAGTTTTTTATAACGATTGATCGCACTGCTTTCTCCGACACTGCGCGGACTAAAGGAGGCGTTGAGGTCATCGTTAAGGTAGATGCCTCCTTTGGCCAATTGTTTCAGGGCTTTGAGAAAGGCTTTAGGCGATGCAGATTTGGGTAAATACCCGGCGGCTCCCGTTTTAATACATCTCAAGGCGTAAATTTCTTCGGCAAGATGTGAAAAAATAAGAATGCGCAGTTTCGGATATTCATTTTTTATATAACGCAAAGTGCTCACTCCATTGAGTTGAGGCAATTCGAGTTCCATGATAAGTATGTCCGGAGCGCAGTCTTCAAGGGCTTGATTTAGTTCATCCATATTTTGCGCTTTTCCAACAATGTCAAATTGTTCGGTCTTGCGCAACATGCATGAAATACCCTTGCGTATTACAGGGTGATGATCAGCGATCAGTATGCGTTTTGTGGACTTCATTAAATTCAAATGTAATAAAAACCCCTCTTGTAGGATTTTAAATGCAAAAATTATCGATGAATGACGCTATATTATAGTGATTTAGCGCAAGTTTTTTGGAAGAATACACACTGGAATGGGGTTCATCTTATGTTGATTTGCCCGATTTAGTTTAAGATAAAGAGACAGGACTTCCTTTTGGCGTGGGCTTAATTTTTGTTCCTCCATACCAGCCTCGGAATCGATCAGCCCAAGATGATCGTTTTGAGTACTTTTTTGAAATGCCATAGCCCATTCCAGTTCGTCATAACTCGCTCCGAGTTGCTCTTCATCCGTTTTACTGTCGTGATAAAGTCCATCGGTCGGGGGGGCTTCTAATATTTCTGGAATAATCCCAAGATAGTGTCCCAAGGCAAACACTTCACTTTTTACTAGGTCTGCGATTGGACTCAAATCAACGCCACCATCACCGTATTTTGTATAAAATCCCACCCCAAAATCTTCAACCTTGTTGCCTGTACCGGCAACGAGGAATTCGTGTAGGCCAGCATAATAATATAGGGTGGTCATGCGCAGGCGGGCTCGGGCATTAG
>RFXU01000013.1 GCA_009921505.1 Flavobacteriaceae bacterium | reverse complement strand
GTATCGGGAATTCGTACGCTGCGCAAGGAAAAGAATATCTCTTTTAAAGAGACCATAGATTTAACCGTTAATGATGCGGCGAACCTAGGAGATTACTACCAATCAGCAATCGCAAAATTTTGTAATGTCGCTGAGGTAAACTATGCCGATGTCGCTCCGGAAGGCGCTTTGAGTTTTCGGGTCAGAAGTAACGAATATTATGTGCCGGTAAGTGGTTATGTGGATGCTGAACAGGAGCGTAAAAAGTTACAAGAGGAGCTGGCCTATACTGAAGGATTTTTAAAAAGCGTTCGGGGGAAACTCAGTAATGCTCGATTTGTAGATAATGCTCCAGAGGCTGTAGTTGCTGCAGAGCGTCAAAAAGAAGCAGATGCCTTGGCTAAAATCAACACCATAAATTCAGCCTTAGAATCCCTAGGATAGAACGGGTTTATTGGTCAATTCCCTTGCTGTCTCTGTAAATAAAATAAGTGTTTGCCGTCTCGATATATTTGAGTTTGGCCTCCTGTTGTGACAGGCCTTTGGCTTGAAAAAGCGCGTTGGTTTTAAAGGCGTTGATCAGTGGATTACTGCCCTGTGGAAGTTCTCGATCCCGAGTAGCAATTTTGTAGTAGGCATAAAGCTTTAACAATATATCCGCAGGAAAAGGCTCCAGGTGTTTGCTGACTAAAGCCACTGATTCTTCAAAAGCGATATCTAAATCTTTATCCTTCACCAGCAAGAACGCTAAGTCCTCCTTTAACAACTTGATTCAGCGCCACGGTTACTGGAGTGTTTACCGGTAAATAAACGTCAACTCTTGAGCCAAATTTGATGAACCCACTATCTGTGGTCTGGGCTGCCAAATCTCCTTCTTGTGCATAATTGACAATGCGTTTTGCCAAGGCTCCTGCAATTTGTCGAAACAGTACAGGGCCATATTCTGAACTCTCCACAACCACGGTGGTTCGTTCATTTTCGAGACTTGCTTTTGGGTGCCAAGCCACGAGATATTTTCCTGGATGATACTTGCTGTAAAGGATTTTTCCACCTACGGGATAGCGGGTTACGTGCACATTTATGGGCGACATAAACACGGAAATCATGAGTCTTTGATCCTTAAAATATTCAGGCTCGAAAACTTCTTCAATCACGACAACTTTGCCATCTACTGGAGAGAGTACAAGTTTGTCATTGGGAATGAAATTACGTTTTGGATTCCGAAAGAACTGTAAGATCAAGATTAAAAACACAAAGCCAATACTCCATAAACTATACTTCAACCAAGAGGTCTCTACATAGTAATGTGCCGACAAAAAAATAGCCGCGACAATAATAAATGTAACAGCGATAATGCGATAACCTTCTTTATGAAACATAGGCGGTAATTTGAAGCAAACAGTAAACAAATGGACTGACGAAAATAATGCTATCCAGACGGTCATATATGCCGCCATGGCCAGGCAAAAGGGCACCACTGTCCTTGACTTGGGCCTTTCTTTTAAATTTTGATTGAACTAAATCTCCAAGTGTTCCAAAAATAGAGATCAGTAAGGCCAAAACGAGCCACAACTGAAGACTTTGTTTGTCGAAATATTGTGCCATAATTCCTGCGGCGATCAGGGCACCGACGACGCCACCCAGCGTTCCCTCAATGGTCTTTTTTGGCGAAATATGTTCTAAGAGCTTGTGTCGGCCAAAGTTAACGCCCACTAAGTAGGCCATGCTGTCGTTCACCCATATTAATATAAAGACACCGGCAATGAGATTCATATCATAATCTCCGCTTATTTGTGGAATGAGTCCCATGGTAATCACACCGATCATGATGTAAAATACCATTAAAATATACTTGCGTTCTAATCGCTGATGCGACATGAATTGGAGTAAATTCAGGATTAGATAGGTATTCATGAGCACCCCCAAAACTCCAATCACTAAATCCATCCATTGGGGGAAAATATCTTGATGAATGCCTAAAAACAAAAGGATAAAAATTGCGTAAGGCAGAAGACTTTTAATTTGAACCAAACGTTGAAACTCAAATAAAGTCAGGAGTCCGAAACAGGCTGTAAGTAATAAATAATACTGAGCATCTGCATACATGGCGAAGAGAATCAACGTCGTGTATATCAAACCAGAAATGGTGCGCACTAAGAGCTCTCTCATATTTGGTTGGTTAGAATGCTTTTCTCAAATTGTAAAAGTTCGCGCTTAAACCGAGGCTATGCGCCGCTTTACAAATCCTCCATTAAGAGCAAATATAAGTTTTTTGTGCTACTTCCGTAACTCATAAAATCTTTTTCGTCGCTCGTTTCAAAGTCTTGTATGGTGGTAATATTGGTTGGTATAGATTTATTACTTCTACTCTTGATCAAATGAAGTCCTTCGCTAATGGTTTCAACGAGTTGACTTGTTGTGGCAAAAATGATAATGTTAGCCGGGAGTTCACTGAGCTTTTTCTCCTTTATTTGATTGGAACAAAGAAGAATAGCCCCGTTGCTGGCCACTAGAGACTCGCATTGAGATAGCACAAAACAGGATTTGTCCGATTGAGAGAAATTGAGATTGTATCCATCAAACTTCTCCATTAAGGCAGTGTCCATACAGAACACCTCTTGCTCATACCAATCGTTTTCCAGGAGTATATTGTCAAAGGCCTCTGCGACCTCCTTCCAGTTGAGGCAATAAAGAAATTTACCTCCTTTACTGCTGAAGTTTCGGGTGAATTTTTCATCAGTAGGCAGGTCTTGTTCCGGGAAATATTTACTGCGCTCCTTAGACGGTGCTTTTTCGTCGCTTTTGCTTTTTTTCCCAAGTAGTCTCTTGAATAGACCCATCAATAAATTTTGAATTCAAACTGGCTATTCAAATATATGAAAACTTAAAGCAAAAGTCTGAGGCATCAACATAAAGATTGATGCCTAAAGACAAGATTAATTTCGACGAAAGAGAAGACTAAATAATTGCTCTATTCCTCTTCTGTTTTATGCTCGTCAGAAGACGAAACTGAGCTCGATTCTGGATTCGTTTCCTCCTGATCTGATTCGTGGTTATTCGATGAGATATCCTCTTTGAGTTTAGCGGGTTCGGCAGGTTCTGGAACGGCAAAGGGTCGAGGCCCAAAAATGCGCTCAAGACTTTCTTTGAAGATCACCTCTTTTTCTAATAATTCGTTAGCTAACTCGGTGAGTTTGTCTTTGTGCTCCTCTAATAAAGCGATCGCTCTTTGATACTGAGCCTCCACAATTTGTGAGATCTCTTGATCAATCATTTCAGCAGTTTTCTCACTGTATGGTTTACTGAAATTATAGTCTGTTTGTCCTGATGAATCGTAATAGGTTAAATTCCCAATTTTGTCATTTAAACCATAAATGGTAACCATAGCGCGGGCTTGTTTTGTGACTTTTTCTAGGTCACTCAGAGCCCCTGTGGATATTTTATCGAAAATCACTTTTTCAGCGGCACGGCCGCCCATGGTCGCACACATTTCGTCGAGCATTTGGTCTGGTCGAACGATCAGTCGTTCTTCTGGAAGATACCAGGCTGCCCCCAAAGATTGTCCACGAGGCACAATCGTTACTTTAACTAGGGGTGCCGCGTGTTCCAACATCCAACTTACTGTAGCATGACCGGCCTCATGAAAGGCGATGGCCTTTTTCTCGTCTGCAGTTATGATTTTGTTTTTCTTTTCAAGTCCACCTACGATGCGGTCTACAGCATCGAGGAAATCTTGTTTGCCTACCATCTTCTTACCTTGACGTGCTGCAATCAAAGCGGCCTCGTTACAAACATTAGCAATATCCGCCCCAGAGAATCCGGGTGTTTGTTTGGACAAAAAGTCCATGTCTACGGTATCGTCTTTTTTGATAGGACGCAGGTGTACTTCGAATATTTCTTTGCGTTCGCGGACATCGGGAAGGTCGACATAAATTTGACGGTCAAAACGCCCAGCACGCATCAAAGCTTTATCCAGTACATCAGCACGGTTGGTTGCGGCCAGTACAATAACATTGGTATTGGTCCCAAAACCATCCATTTCCGTGAGCAATTGATTCAGCGTATTTTCACGCTCGTCATTCGAGCCCGAAAAATTACTCTTGCCCCGCGCACGACCGATGGCATCAATTTCATCGATAAATATTATTGCCGGAGATTTTTCTTTGGCTTGTTTAAAAAGATCACGAACCCTTGACGCCCCAACCCCGACGAACATCTCAACAAAATCCGATCCGGATAAGGAGAAAAACGGCACTTTCGCCTCACCGGCCACTGCTTTGGCCAATAGGGTTTTACCCGTTCCCGGGGACCCAACTAAAAGCGCGCCTTTTGGAATTTTCCCTCCCAAGGCAGTATATTTTTCAGGATGTTTTAGGAAATCTACGATCTCTTGGACTTCTTCTTTTGCGCCCTCGAGTCCTGCCACATCTTTGAAGGTCGTTTTGACGTCTGTTTTTTCGTCAAACAAGCGGGCTTTACTCTTGCCAATGTTAAAAATCTGACCTCCGGCGCCTCCGGCACCTCCGCCCGACATACGACGCATAATAAATAGCCAAACACCTATGATCAGTGCAAAGAATAGTATTGACGGTAAAAACTCAGCCCAAAGGTTGGTCTCTGTATTCCATACGACCTTAGTGTTAAGGCCATTTTCAGTCTTGATGGTATTAAGGCTGTTTTCAAAATTTTGAAGATCGCCAAACTCAAACTGATAGGCGGCGTCATTAGGTCCGGGTTTTATGATCCGGTCTTTGAATTTATTGGCGTGAATACTATTGCTTCGGGCCTCTTCGGTAAGGTAGACACGGGCAAGTTTTCGGTTGATGATTTCTACTTTTTCGACATCACCATTTTTCAGATAGGATTGGAATTCAACTTGACTGGTATTGATGGGGTCGGATAAATTTCCGCCGCCAAAAATATTGAGTCCCATGAACATTACAAAAATTGCAATGTAAATCCAGTATGAATTTATTTTAGGTCGCTTAAGCTCTGGTTTTTTTTCTTTTGACATTTGCCTTTAATGAATTTAATAGGCGGTTTCTATGGATACACTTTTTGCATCGCCCCATAACCCCTCGATATCGTAAAATTCGCGTATGTGTTTTTGAAACACATGCACTACTACATGCACATAGTCCATCAAGACCCACTCTGCATTATCACTGCCTTCAATGTGCCAAGGTTTCTCTTTGAGACTCTTGCTCACTAGTTTTTGCACGGAATTGACTATGGCGTTAACTTGGGTGTTCGAAGTACCACTGCAGATGACAAAATAATCACAAACTGTGTTTTCTATGTCGCGTAAATCCAAAATTTGAATTTCTTGGCCCTTGACCTCTTCGATTCCTTTGATTATTTCTGATACGATTTGGTCAGCGTCGGCTTGATTTTTCTGCATTAAATGGTAGTTTGTACAAATTTATTACTTTTTTACTTCTCGAAACGATTTCAATCCTTAGTTTAACCGCAAATTTATTTAGGTGATACAAATCAAAATTGATGCCACCGAGTCAACAAATGACTATTTAAAACTAATGTTGCGACAAGGGGTGGTCCAGGATGGTACTGCCGTGCGTACGTTTAATCAAACTCAGGGCCGTGGTCAGCGCGGAGCAGATTGGTATTTTGAAAAGGATAAAAGCCTGGCAATTAGTATTTTAAAGATGTGGGATGAGTCGGATTTACCTAATCCGTTACACCTGCAATGGGTGATCACCCAAAGCGTATTTAACGTGTTACAAGAATTGGGTACAGCCTCGTGGCATATAAAGTGGCCTAACGACATTATGGCAGATGGCAAGAAAATAGCCGGCCTTTTAATTGAGCATCAGTTTAAAGGGCGTCTACAAAGTTCGATCTTTGGTGTGGGCGTGAATGTCAATAATCTCATAATGCCGCAATTGCCGCACGCCGCATCTCTGGCTCAAATTTTGGAAAAAAATACAGATATTGAGGCGCTTGCTGAACAATTGATTCAAAAAATAAATCACGCTTGTCAAACGATTCACCCGAATAATTTCTCATCTGATTTAGCTGAATTTAACCGTTCTTTATTTCGCAAAGATATCCTTTCAAAATTTGAAGATGATCAGAAGAGCGTCTTTACCGGCTGTATTCAAGGGGTTACCGAAGACGGAGGGCTTTTAATAAAAACTGAAACTGGACTCGAAACTTATGCCGTAGGAATGGTAAAGCTCATATTAGAGGAGTCTGGACCTCATTAAATTTTACCTAAACCTTCGCTTAAAGTATCAATAAATTTGGTGATTGGACCTTTAATCATCATCGCCATCATTGGGTTGAAGTCTCCTGCAAAATGAAGTTGTACTGCACATTGGTTGGCCCCTTCTTGCTCGATATTGCCGGTAAGGGTAAAGGGGAGCTTATCACTTTTTGCCCCTAAAACCAGTTGATTTGGGGCTTGTTCTGATTTTTTTTCCAAAGCAATTTCGGGCATCCCTTTTAGGGCAAAGAGAAATCCGTTTTCATTGAGGACTTGAAATTTATCAATGTTTTCAGGCATGAGACGCTCAAAATTGCTGACCTGACTTAAAAAACTGAACACTTCTTCAGCAGATTTGTTAATCTTAATTTTTGATCCAGTAATTTCCATAATGCTTATTGATTTGGGTCGTTAGAGAATAGTGATTAGGGCGTCCAAGTGCTTGGGTTTTCACGCCATTGACCCAAAACCTCAGCTTGATCATTAGTAATATAACTTGATTTTTCAGCCTGAATAAGCAAGTGGCTATAATCACTCAGGGTGTTCAGTTGGACTCCAGCGTTTTCAAAATTTTCTGAAGCGACGGGAAAACCATAAGTAAATATGGCGACCATTCCCTTGACTATTGCTCCAAATTCACGCAAAGCGTCAACAGCCTTAAGACTGCTCCCGCCAGTAGAAATTAAATCTTCGACCACAACCACACTTTGACCTGATTCAATCAGACCTTCAATTTTATTCTGTCGTCCGTGCGATTTCGCTTCAGGACGCACATAGCAAAAGGGCAAGTTTAAATAATCTGCCACCAAGGCACCGATACCAATGGCCCCTGTGGCAACTCCGGCGATGACATCGGGCTTGCCGTAAATTTCCTCAATTTGATTGGCGATATGTTCTCGAATAAAATTGCGAATCGCAGGATAAGACAACGTTATTCTATTGTCACAATAAATTGGAGAGTGCCAACCTGAAGCCCATGTAAAAGGGTTTTGCGGTTGTAATTTAATTGCATTAATTTGCAACAATAGTTCCGCAGTCTTCTGCGCTGTTTCCTTGTGTAATATCATGGTGCAAATGTATAAAGTTTTTGTCAAAGACCGCCCTATAATTGTCAGTACAGAACAATCTCTAGGGGCGCCCTACCAGACCTTTCCTCTGCGCACTACCGACCTGAAGCCGATCATTAAGGCCTTGAACAAAGGGCTGATCACTCATGTGCATTTGTATCATAAAAATGTCGAGAAAATAGAATGGTTTTTAAAAAGGAAACTCCCTTTTGTTATTGCCGCTGGGGGATTGGTTAAAAATGAACTCGATGAGGTATTGTTTATCTATAGAAATGATAAATGGGACTTGCCCAAAGGGCATGTTGAACCGGATGAGGCCTTGGAGCAGGCAGCGATTCGAGAAGTGGAAGAGGAGACCGGGGTTCGCGATTTAAAAATCTCTCAATTTTTAAAAACGACTTATCATGTTTTTAAGCGCAATGGAAAGTATAAGCTCAAAGTAACCTACTGGTATGAAATGACAACGGATTATACCGGTCCTTTAAAACCTCAAAAAAAGGAAGGCATCAAAAAGGCGAAATGGAAGACTTATAAGCAATCCAAAAAGGCCTTGCGTAAGAGTTATGAAAACATAAAACTAGTCTTTCCCGAGCATTACCTCACTAAGGATGCGGACCACGGGGTAGCGTAGGTGGGCTTTTTCGTAATGTGCAGAGCGTTTGTGAAGCCAATCTAATTGGGCATAAGCATTTTGGGCAAAATCATTGTCTGTAGATTTATACGCCTCAAATTCTGCTTTTAATTCTGGGTTGTTGTTAAGAATTTCAAGGGCTAGATCTTCCCAGACATAGGGCGAAAACCCTTCTTTTTGCTGTAGAATTGTATCAAAGAAGTTCCAATTGAAAAATGAATCAATCGCTTGAGGCTCTAGGGTTTCCAGAATATAGCGCAAGCCGAATTGATCTACGGGAATTAAATAATCTCCTGCATTAAGCTTGGTGGGCTCAAGAGCGCTCGATACTTGGGTATTGTAATGAAGGTAATGTCCTTCATAGGCGTTCTTACTGGTTTTGTAATCTTTTATATGATAGACCTCAGCCTCTATGCTCAAATCTTGTTTTAATTCAATGAGCTTAATGTCATTGCTTTTTAAACGTTCAATGACGCGGTGATAGGTTCGGGGAATTCCGTAATAGTGCGGAATCATTACCGAGTCCGTAGCGCGATAAGTATCGAAATAAGGAATGTCCTTTTTGTAGGGTGCCGTGCGATTATACTTCAGCCTGTTTTGTCCTGTAATGGCGCTAGGCACATATTCCGCGGCGTAGCCCAGGAATTCAATAGGGCGACTCTGCGTGGTGTCGATACGCCAATTTAAGGGGTATTTGTCCAGCGGGTGATACATGCTTTGATTTGTTAAATAGCTCTCCTGGAGTTCTAATTGGTATTGCTCGCAAAGTTCAGTGAAGGTTTGCAACAGCGCGTAGGTTCCTTCCACCCGTGACTTGTAATCCTTGAGCATATGGGTTTCGACCATCATTCCCAATGTATTGAACAGAGTCGTGTAACCCGTCGAATAGCGGGGGTGGTCTATAAATTGCTCAAATCCTGTCTCAGGACTGCGGTTAAATACATTTACATAGGGCGTAATTGGCCAAGATTGATTGGCCAGGGCTTGTTCAAGCGCTGGAGTGAATTGTTTTTGTATGAATGTGCCTTGGGCTCCAGAGAGTTTGTTGTGCTGGGTCATTAAATGGGTTAACACATACTGATAATCTGCGCCGTTGCTCACATGAGTATCGACAAAGGCCAAAGGGCGTAACCACTGAAATATTTGACTGAAGGCTAGCGAATTTTTAGTATCGCCTTTTATAAAATCTCGGTTCAGGTCATAATTCTGAGCGTTCCCGCGAAATCCATAAGCCAATGGTCCATTTTGATTTGTTCTGCTATAATTATTTCGATTGAGTGCCCCGCCGATATTGTACACCGGAATAATGGCTACTGCAAAATTTTGAGGACCTTTTTCAGGATTTAAAGCCCAATCGCGTAGTAGCATCATGCTGGCATCAATGCCATCACTTTCTCCGGGATGGATTCCATTGTTGATCAAAATTACAGGGAGGTCGGGCTGCTTGTTTAGTTCAATTTTTGGACTGCCCGCCGGTTGATAAATAACCACATGTAGCGGTTTTCCGCTGTCCGTAGTGTCGCCTTGATGCATGCTGATATTGTCAAAATGCTTGCTTAATTCTTGATAATAATGAACAACCTCGGGATAAGTCGCCGTTTCTTTTCCCTGGGAGGCTTCAAAAACTGTACGCCAATCATTTTCATTTTTGGTCGGGCTTTGGCAGCTTGAAAAAAGCCCAATGATCGCAACAACGGCTGATAGAATGATCAAAGAAAAAGAAGTGGTGTAACGGTGCATAGGTCAGCTATTTGTTATAAAAATAAGCATTATTCACTGCATAGGGCCAAAAAAATAGGCGCCCGTTTTCGGGCGCCTATTTAAATTAAATCCAGAGGAAAAGGTGAATTAAATTCTGTTTAAAAAGGACTTGAAAAGCCATTAATTACAGAATTCCTTTGGCCTTAACCGTTCATAGAGATCAGGAACTCTTCGTTGTTACGGGTTTGCTTAATGCGGTCATTAATGAATTCCATTGCTTCGACAGGATTCATGTCTGCCAAGTACTTGCGCATGACCCACATACGTTGGATGACTTTTTCGTCTAAGAGCATGTCATCGCGACGCGTGCTTGAAGAGGTAAGGTCGATGGCAGGGAAAATACGTCGATTAGAAATCTTGCGATCGAGCTGCAATTCCATGTTACCTGTTCCTTTAAATTCCTCAAAAATCACCTCATCCATTTTAGAACCCGTCTCGGTTAGAGCGGTGGCGATAATACTTAACGAGCCTCCATTTTCAATGTTACGCGCAGCACCAAAGAATCGTTTTGGTTTATGCAGAGCATTCGCATCGACCCCTCCAGAGAGAATTTTACCACTGGCAGGTTGTACTGTGTTATAGGCACGAGCCAATCGTGTAATAGAGTCAAGCAGAATGACTACATCGTGTCCGCATTCCACTAATCGCTTAGCCTTGTCGATTACGATATTGGCCACACGAACGTGTTCTGTGGCCTCTTTATCAAAGGTAGAGGCCACAACCTCACCTTTAACATTGCGCTGCATGTCGGTAACTTCTTCAGGACGTTCGTCGATCAGTAAGATAATTTGATAGACCTCAGGGTGATTGGCTGCAATGGCATTAGCAATATCCTTTAGCAGCATAGTTTTACCCGTTTTTGGCTGGGCCACGATCATGCCCCTTTGTCCTTTACCGATAGGAGCAAACAAATCAATGATTCGTGTAGAAACGGTACTTTGTTTGTCTGCTAGGTTAAATTTTTCTGTCGGAAATAGTGGGGTTAAATGTTCAAACGAAACACGGTCACGCACTACATTTGGACTTAGTCCATTTATTTTATTGACCTTAATCAAAGGAAAATATTTTTCTCCCTCTTTTGGCGGGCGTACTTCGCCTAGGACGGTATCTCCTGTTTTGAGGCCAAATAAACGAATTTGGCTTTGGGAAACATAAATATCGTCAGGCGAGGACAGGTAGTGATAATCACTCGAACGTAAAAATCCATAGCCATCTTGCATGATGTCTAAGACCCCTTCACTCTCGATAATCCCATCAAATTCGTAATCCGGTTCTCTGTAACGATTTCTCGTATCGCGATTGCCGTTATTCTTGTCTTGATGATCAGAACGTTTGTTTTTATTCTGATTTCCCTGACGCGGGTTATTGCTGTTTTTATTGTGGTTGTGGTCTTTTACTCCACCATTTCCACTGTCTTGTTCATTCCCTGATTTTTGGTTTTGATCGTTCTGTGGATTCTGATTTTGACGTTGACCTTGACCTTGACCTTCCTGCTGACGTGGATGTTTAGGCTTTTCAGTCTCTTTGTCCTCTTTTGCGGCTACATTTGGTTTGTTGCGCTCCCCAGGAGCTTTTTGATGCCGTGGTTTGCGTTCTTGGTCTGGCCGATTATTTTGTCTTTTTTGGTCATTTTCTGGAGCCTTCTCACTGGCTGAATCATTTGGCTTGTTTTGAGCAGATTCTTCGGCGGGCGTTGGAATTAGTTTTTGGACCGCAGCTGGGTTAGCTGCTTGATAGTCTAGTATTTGGTAAACTAGGTCTAATTTTTTTAAGGTTCGGTATTTTGGAACACCAAGTTCTTTTGCTAAATCCTGAAGATCAGGTAGCTTTTTTTCTTTTAATTCAGAAATTTCTAACATGTAATAATTGATTCGTGAAAATGTATCAGTGGATTGTGATAAAACTGATCGATAAAATTTGTTGAAGTCTCAGTTCCCTAACGATGAAGGGGTTACTTGTAGTGGCACAATGATACGACATTATTTTGAAATCTGGCAGGATTTTTTTCGAAAAGAAAGTTTATTTTTGTGTTCGCAAACGTAAAAATTATCATGATTCAACGCATTCAAACCCTGTATTTATTGGGCGCTTTAGCCGCCGATGCAGGTTTTTATTTCGTTGGTAATTCCGATGTAGGAGCCACAACAAATCAATGGTCTTTAGGGGCAATTGATCGTACCCTGCAACTCATTGTCATGGTGCTTATCGTTTGGGCGATATTTAAATTTAAACAACGTTTGCATCAATTTGTGCTGAATCGTTTGTCCATCATATTAAACTTTGTATTAGTAGGCGTTTTCGCTTATCAGTCGCTAAACTTACCTGGAGAGGCTTCGGCCTCGCAGAAGGGTATTGGGGTGCTTCTTCCCATCATTTCTATCGTTTTTTTAGTGCTGGCCAATAAGGCCATCAAAAGGGATGAGGACCTCGTAAAATCTGTCGACAGATTGCGCTAACTCCTTTTAGTATATTTATTAGTGCGAAAACCCTCAAAACATGCCATTTTGAGGGTTTTTTTATGGATTAAAAATTGACCTCGTTCTTAGCGCTTGTATTCCAAAACTTCGAGGTCACTTATTTGCCCCTGTTCTATTTTAAAACGAAGCATAGTGCGCGCTTTATGAAATCCGTGACGCCCAATGGCCCCTGGATTCATGTGCAAATGGCCGTATTTTGGGTCGCGCATCACCTTTAAAATATGAGAATGCCCGCAGATCACCAGATTTGGCTGATAGCGTTCCAAAGCTTTTCGAGTAATGGCGTTATAGCGTCCGGGATAGCCGGCGATATGAGTGATATAAACGCGGATTCCTTCACAGTCAAAAATCAACTCTTTTGGAAATTCGGCGCGTATCGAGGCATCGTCAATATTTCCATAAACCGCTTTTAACGGGGCGCTTTGCTTTAGGGCATCCGTGACGCCAAGGGTGCCTATGTCTCCAGCGTGCCAAACCTGGTCAACCTCGCTAGCCCTTTTAAGGACTATATCATCGATATCAGAATGAGTGTCGCTAAGCAGAAGTATTTTTGCCATGGATTAAAGTTACGCCATTAATTCAAGTAGCGGGTTTAGTGCTCTGACATAATTTGTAAATTTGTCCACCAGCGAAACATCATGAGATACTTTATAGAATTGGCTTATCAGGGCGCAGAATATAGTGGGTGGCAACGACAGCCAAATGCCCCAAGTGTGCAGCAAACCCTCGAACAGGCACTGAGTGTTTTGCTCAAGTCAGAAATTTCCATAGTCGGTGCAGGAAGAACTGATGCCGGGGTGCATGCGCGTCAAATGTTTGCGCATTGCGATATTGAAGTCGAATTTGACCCGGATCAATTAAAGGATCGTTTAAATAGTTACCTGCCTGCCGATATTGTGATTTATCGAATTTTTCCAGTGACTTCTGAAAGCCATGCCCGCTTTGACGCCACGGCCAGAACCTATGAGTATTGGCTCACGCTGGGGAAAGATCCTTTTTTATACCAGGGGGCTTATGCCATTCATAAAGTGCCGGATTTTGACATGATGAATCAGGTGGCTCAAAAATTATTGAGTCATCGCGATTTTCAATGTTTTTCCAAATCCAGGACCGATGTGATGACCTATAACTGCGTGGTGCGTCATGCCCAATGGACTCAGCGAGACGATATATGGGTGTTTACCATCACTGCAGATCGTTTTTTACGCAACATGGTTCGAGCCGTTGTGGGCACCCTGTTAGAAGTGGGCTGGGGTAAAATGGGGCAGGATGAATTTGACCAAGTGCTAAAGAGTAAAAACAGATCGTCTGCCGGACCTTCAGTTCCGGGACATGCCCTATATTTGACTAAAATTGACTACCCAAAGACCATTGTGTCCTAAATCATTAATATATGGCTAAATCCAGCGGTTCTGCATTTGATTTTAAACTCTTTATGCGCTTGTTGACCTTTACAAAGCCATATCAAGGGACCTTTATTTTTGTGGCTTTTGCTGCTGTAGGACTATCTGTGGCCGGTCTAATGGGGCCTATTTTTCTCAAGAACACCATTGATCTCGGGATGATTCCCAAGGATTATTCCACGATGCTGTTTTACATTGGGCTCATTGTAGCTGCTTTGGTCCTAGAGGTTATTTTTCAATTTAGTTTTATCTATTACGCAAACTGGCTTGGGCAGACGGTAATTCGCGACTTGCGGATTAAGCTATTTGGTAAAATGATGCGCTTTAAAATGGCCTACTTTGATAAAAGTGCCGTGGGGCGATTGACCACCAGAACCGTCAATGACATTGAAACCATTGCCAGTATTTTTAGTGAAGGACTGTTTACCATTGCCAGTGATGTATTAAAAATGTTGGTCATCGCGATCTATATGCTGTATGAGAGCTGGCAGTTGGCGTTGATTTCGTTTTCTATTTTACCGATCCTCATTTATGCGACTCGTGTATTTCAACGGGCTATGAAAGGCGCTTTTGAGGATGTGCGCAATCAAGTGGCGAACCTTAACACCTTTGTTCAAGAGCGGATTACAGGGATGAAAATTGTTCAGATTTTTGTGCGTGAGCAAACCGAGTACGACACCTTTGTCGCCATTAATAAGGAACACCGAAAAGCCTGGATTAAAACCGTTTGGTACAACAGTATCTTTTTTCCAATTGCAGAAATTTCCGGATCAGTGGCTTTGGGACTTATCGTATGGTATGGGGGAATGAATGTGCTCCCGGCCGATGTTGTTTCTGATTCTGGAATGACTTTGGGGTTGATTACAGCCTTTGTACAACTCAGCCAAATGCTCTTTAGACCCCTGCGCATGATTGCCGATAAATTTAATACGCTGCAGATGGGTATGGTGGCCGCAAATCGTGTGTTTGAAATTTTGGACACCCAGGCTCATATCCAAGATCAAGGAACACAGGTCGCTCTAGACATTAAAGGAGACATTGAATTTAAGAACGTTCATTTTGGTTACAATCCAGATGAGCCCGTAATAAAAGATATCAGTTTCTCTGTGGATGCCGGGCAAACTATTGCGCTTGTTGGAGCGACAGGGGCCGGAAAATCCACGATAATCAATTTGTTGACTCGATTTTACGAGATCGACAAGGGCCAAATCAATGTGGATGGTGTCAATATTAAAGATTATACTTTGTCTGGTCTGCGCGGTCATATCGCCGTGGTACTTCAGGATGTGTTTTTATTTGCAGATACCATTTTACAAAACATCACTTTAGGGGACCCAGAGATTACCGAGGAAATAGTTGTCGCGGCTGCCAAGGAAATTGGTGTTCATGATTTTATTTGCAGTCTGCCTCAGGGCTATCACTACAATGTAAAAGAACGCGGAACCACCCTTTCCTCAGGTCAAAGGCAATTGATTGCATTTTTACGTGCCTTTGTCAGTAAGCCTAGTATTTTAATTTTGGATGAGGCGACCTCTTCTGTAGACAGCTACTCCGAGGAACTGATTCAAAATGCCACTGATCGTATTACTCGTGGGCGCACTTCAATTGTGATTGCTCACCGTTTGGCCACCATACAAAAGGCGGATCAAATTTTAGTTATGGAGCAGGGGCATATTGTGGAGCGAGGAACCCATGCAGATCTTATAAAAAAAGAACAAGGGCCTTATAAATCACTTTACGAAGTACAGTTTTTAGCCCAGCCGGAGGTATAACCCTCCTATAAATTATTGTAGAATTTTCTCTAAACCTTATGCGCTGAGGTCTTTGGCCAAAATCTTTTCGAGCTCTTCTAGGCCTTTGAACAAGACAAAATCGCCCTCTTTCAAATAGGATATTTGTCCACTCTCCTCTGAGACAACCAAGCAAACAGCGTCCGTTCTCTCGGTTATGCCTACAGCGGCTCTGTGTCTTAGGCCAAAGCGGGCCGGAAGATTGGTTTCACTGGTGACTGGGAGGATGACCCGCGTGGCTTTGATTGTATTGTCTTCAATAATCAAAGCACCGTCGTGTAAAGGACTGTTCTTGTAAAAAATACTTTCCAATATGGGTTGATTGACTTCCACACTCATAGTATCCCCGGTACTTTTAACAAAATCCAGACTGTTGTTGCGCTGAAGTACGATAATGGCTCCGGTTTTAGATTGTGCCATTTTTTGACAGGCGCTTAAAATGGCATTGATATCTGTATTAAAGGACGTATTAGGTCTGAGTTGAAAACGCTTTAAAAGTTTGCGGCGCCCTGAAAAGTTAGTGGTCCCTAACATCAATAAGAACTTGCGAATTTCTTGCTGAAAAACCACAATTAAGGCAAACATTCCAACGCCTAAAAACCCTCCAAGAATGCGACTGAGCAATTGCATCTCCAAAAACTCGGTGAGCTTCCATGTGGCGTAAACCATCACGATACCGATAAATATGTTGATGGCAACGGTGCCTTTGACCAGACGATAGAGGTAGAACAAAAGGAAGGCCACCAAAACGATGTCTACTATGTCCAGAATACGTATGTCGAAAAGTTCCACTGTGCAATTTTGATTTAAAGGTACTTAATTTTTCAAGGCTCCTACGAGTTTGACCACTTCCATGGCTGGGGCCACGTCATGGACCCTGAGGATGCTCGCCCCTTTAAGCAGGGCGATGGTATTTGCTGCCGTGGTCCCATTTAGGGCGTTTTCTGGATCCGTCTGAAGTAATTTGTAAATCATTGATTTTCTCGAAAGACCCACAAGTATTGGGGCATTTAAAAGTTTTAGATGGTCTAATTTTCCGAGCAAGGAATAATTCTGTTCTAAGTTTTTAGCGAAACCAAAACCTGGATCGACGATGAGATCATTTACCCCATAGGGTCTAATTTGTTTTAATTTTTTGGCCAAGTCTTGAGCGACCTCCATAACCACATTGTCGTAATCGGTTAGTGTGGTCATGGTCAGGGGGGTGCCTCTCATGTGCATTAAAATATAGGGCACTTGATGGCCTGCGGCCACTTGATAAATTTCTGGATCACGGTCCCCTCCTGAGATATCATTGATCATGGCAGCGCCTTCCTCTATGGCAACTTTTGCGACCCCACTGCGAAAGGTGTCAATTGAAATTACAGCATCAGGAAAGGCCTTGACCACAGCTTTTATCGTGGGTATAACCCGATCGAGTTCTTCTTGCTCGGATACGTCAGTGGCTCCTGGTCTACTGCTATAGCCCCCGATATCAATAAAACTGGCCCCGTTAAAAAGCATTTGTTCTACTTGGTCGAGCACGGCTTTAGGGTTGCTGTAGCGTCCACCGTCATAAAAAGAGTCTGGGGTTTGATTTAATATACCCATGACCCTAGGGGTGTTTAAGTCGATAAGGGTGCCCGCGCAATTGATGGTCATGGTATTTTTTAAATTGATTTATTTGAGCGAAATTTACGCAAAATCTAAGATAAACATGTCCCTAACCGCAAAACAGTACGACGAGGTAATTCATGTGTGTCGTGACCTCTTTACCAAGAAAATGAGGGACTACGGAAGTGCTTGGCGTATTCTGCGCCTGCCTTCTTTGACCGATCAAATTTTTATCAAGGCACAACGCATCCGTGGTTTGCAGCAAAACGCTCAGCGTCGTGTGGATGAAGGAGAGGTTTCAGAATTCATGGGCATCATAAACTATTGCACCATGGCTTTAATTCAATTAAAACTGGGCGTTGTGGAACAACCCGATTTGGATGTGGACCAGGCCACGGCGCTATACGACCAAGAGCTGCACCTCACCAAATCCCTAATGATGGACAAAAATCATGATTATGGTGAAGCCTGGCGCGATATGCGGGTGAGTTCTTTGACCGACTTGATTCTTCAGAAATTATTGCGTGTCAAACAAATCGAGGACAACCATGGCAAAACCTTGGTAAGCGAGGGGATTGATGCGAATTATCAAGACATGATTAACTACAGTGTTTTTGCTTTAATTCACTTGGGGATGATCTCTGTAAAAGCACCTAAAAAATAAACTTGACTATGGGGTTAAAACGAATTATCACAGGGTTTAGTCAAGTTTTTGTCGGGGTATTATTTATTATTAGCGGGCTGATCAAGTTAAATGACCCCGTAGGATTTTCATTTAAGCTGCAGGATTACTTTGCTCCGGATGTATTAAACCTTGATTTTTTATCGCCTTATGCCTTAATGATTGCTGTGGTGCTGGTCTTAGTTGAGGTGGCGCTTGGGGTCATGCTGCTGGTGGGTTATGCCAAGAAATTGACCCTTTGGAGTTTGATGGCCATGATAGTGTTCTTTACCTTTTTAACGTTTTACTCCGCCTATTTCAATAAAGTAACGGATTGTGGTTGTTTTGGAGATGCCTTAAAACTCACCCCGTGGGAGTCCTTTACCAAAGATGTGGTGTTACTGATTTTTATCGGATGGCTTTTGTGGCAACAGACTTATCTCTATAGTGCTGGTACGGCCATATTGCGCAGTGGTGCGGTCTTATTGTCTACAATTGCCTCTTTGGCCTTTGGGTATCACGTGCTGATGCACTTACCAGCGGTTGATTTTAGACCCTATAAAATTGGTGCCGATATCGCTTTGGGCATGAGTGTTCCCCCTAATGCACCGCCTCCGATTATAGAGTATCGTTGGCAATACGAGGGTCCTGAGGGTCCCTTTGAACTGGTCAATACAACGGGGCGTGACCCACAACCAGAGGGCGCTACCCGGACGGGGGTTGAAACACAATTTTTACGCCCCCCCTATGAACCACCGATTCATGATTTTACCATGGAGCGTGATGGTATGGATTATACCCAGGAGCTTTTGGCGGCGCCAAAGCTAGTTGTTATTGTGGCTTATAATTTGGCCGTTTCTGAGACGGCTGGATTTGCCTCTGTTAAAGAGGCCGTGGCTCGTGCGCGAAATGCCGGATATTCAGTCATCGGCTTATCGGCGTCGGGTCCGGACGAGGTCAATGACTATAAGTCGCGTTTTGGACTCGATTTTGATTTTTATTTTTGCGATATGACCACCTTAAAGACCATTATCCGCAGTAATCCTGGGATAATGGAATGGCGTTCTGGGGTAATTCAGCAAAAACTTCATTGGTCCGATGCTCATCAACTAAAACTCGATTAAGTGCTGCGCTACACCATTAAGAAACTCGGCTATGGTGTGTTGACCCTTTTCGGCGTGGTTACCGTTATTTTTTACCTCTTTCACTTTTTGCCCGGTGATCCTGCGCGCATGATGCTCGGACAAAATGAGAGCGCAGAGCAATTGGCTGCGGTGAAAAAAAAGTATGGCTTTGATCGGCCTTTAGGTCAGCAATATCTGTTTTATCTCAATGATTTGTCACCAATATCATGGCATTCAAATAAGGAGGATGACTATACCTTTTACAAGCCTGATCAATATGGCGGTATTGTTTTTTATCGTGGGGATCGTGGTTTGCTGGCATTTAAAGCCCCTTATTTAAGAGACTCTTTTCAGAAAAGCGGTAAAAAAGTTTCAGAGGTGATTCAAGAGACGCTACCCAATACAGCGATTTTAGCGGTTAGCTCCATAAGTTTGGCCGTACTTTTAGGGGTGCTCCTTGGAGTGATTTCAGTATGGTTTAAAGACGGATGGCTGGATCGACTGATTCAATTGGTCAGTACTATTGGTATGAGTGTGCCATCTTTTTTTAGCGCTATATTATTTGCCTGGTTTTTTGGCTATGTTCTTCATCAATATACCCATCTAAACATGACGGGGAGTTTAATAGAAGTGGATGATTATGGCGAGGGGACTTATTTGGCTTGGAAAAATTTGATTCTCCCCGCAGTGGTTTTAGGGATTCGCCCGATCGCGGTCGTAACCCAACTCATGCGTAATTCCCTTTGGGAACAAATGCAACAAGATTATATTCGAACGGCTCGGGCCAAAGGACTTAGTGACTGGGCCATCATGTGGCGACACGCGATGAAAAATGCGCTTAATCCAGTGGTGACGGCGGTATCGGGTTGGTTTGCTTCAATGCTCGCAGGAGCGGTTTTTGTAGAGTATATTTTTGGGTGGAATGGTTTGGGTAAAGAAATTGTAGATGCCTTAAATACATTAGATTTGCCGATAATTATGGGTGCGGTTTTAGTCATTGCCACGATGTTTATTGTCATTAATATCGTAGTAGATTTGATTTACGGTTGGCTTGATCCGCGCATTGCTTACGGGGATTAAATGAGGATATGGGCCACTTGGCAGTGGTTTATTTGCGGGTTAAGGGCATAGAGGACCTGCAGAATTAGAATATTTGTATTACAAATCAATAGAATAAGATTATAATATTATGAGAAAAAAAATAGTTGCTGGAAACTGGAAAATGAATTTGGATAAAAACCAAGCTTTGGCCTTAACGAATGATTTGGTTGACACTTTGGGCGATTTGCCAGAGCATCAACGCGTCATGGTCTGTCCCCCGAGCATTCATTTGAGTAGTGTAGTGGAAGTGGCTTCGGGATCAAAGGGGCTCGAGGTTGGCGGTCAAAATATGCATCAAGCAGGATCAGGAGCCTACACTGGAGAAATTTCTGGGGCGATGCTCAAGAGTTATGGCGTCAATTCTGTGCTGCTGGGACACAGTGAGCGTCGTGCTTATTTTCATGAAGACAATAGTTTGTTGCGCGAAAAGGTGGATGCAGCATTGGCCATGGGAATTGAGGTCATCTATTGTTTTGGTGAAATTCTGGAAGAGCGTGAAAATGAAACTCATTTTGATGTGGTCTCGAGTCAACTCAAAGAGGCTTTGTTTCACTTAGAGGCTTCCCAATGGAACGGTGTCGTTCTGGCTTATGAGCCAGTTTGGGCGATTGGAACTGGACGCACTGCTTCACCAGAGCAAGCGCAAGAGATGCACGCGCATATTCGCAGCGTTTTGACCGATACTTATGGTACTGAATGCGCTGACGGGGTCAGTATTCTTTACGGTGGGAGTGTAAAGCCAGATAATGCCAAAGAAATTTTTAGTCAACCCGATGTTGATGGAGGTCTCATTGGTGGGGCTTCACTTAAAACAGAAGACTTTATGGCCATAGTCGCCGCTATGTCATGAGCCAGGTATATATCGAAATAGACTGTAAAGTCACCCCTGTAGAGCCGTGGGTGGATCTTTTAATAGCTGCATTAGGCGCCATTGGTTATGAAAGTTTTGAAAATACGGACTCGGGATTTTTAGCTTATGTGGCGCTGGCAGATTATGATGCTCAGACCACTGCTGAAGTCCTCGATACTTATCAGGAACATTGCGCCGTTAATTTTTCAACCAAAGAAATTGCGGCGACCAATTGGAATGCGGATTGGGAGAAAAACTTTTCACCCATCACTGTGGGCGATCGAATCCATGTACGGGCGCCGTTTCATGAGGCGACAGATGCAGAATATGACATAGTGATTGAACCCAAGATGTCTTTCGGAACCGGTCATCACCAAACCACCCATTTGATGCTCGAACACCTACTAGAACTAGAGATCAACGATCAGGATGTTTTGGATATGGGCAGTGGCACGGCAGTACTCGCGATAATGGCCTGTAAGCGGGGCGCGCGTAAAGCTACAGCGATTGATATTGATGCGTGGTGTGGTGAAAACGGACTCGAAAATGCACAGCGCAATGGCATTGACAATATTCAGGTATTGGTAGGTACGGCAGAGCAATTGCCAAAAACACCAGAGTTTGATTTGATCATTGCGAACATAAATCGCAATGTATTGCTCGGGGATATGCCTGCTTATGTGGCTTGTTTACGCCCAAATGGAGTAGTGCTCTTAAGTGGGTTTTATGAGTCTGATTTAGAGATTATTTCAGAAAAATGTAAAGAATGCGGTCTGGTTTACCAAGGACATAAAACCCGAGATAACTGGGTTGCTGCAAAATTTTTATTTTTGTGAAATGGCACAACAGCATCAATTTAGTCCAGAACTCGATTTAGCCACCGATGAGGCCTTAGAGCATCAAATCATTCTTTTTAATGATGAGGTTAATACCTTTGATCACGTGATTAATACTTTGGTCAAAGTTTGTCGTCATGATCTTCTTCAGGCAGAGCAGTGCGCTTTATTGGTTCATTTTAAGGGTAAGTGTGCGGTTAAATCCGGGTCATACAGTGATTTATTGCCTCAGTGCAGTGCGCTTTTAGACGCAGGATTGAGTGCTGAGATTAATTAAAATTTTTGGTTGCGGTTACTGGTGATTTTTTTATATTTGCCACCCAATAAGGCCTCGTGGCGCAACTGAATAGCGCATCTGATT
>RFXU01000120.1 GCA_009921505.1 Flavobacteriaceae bacterium | reverse complement strand
TGAGGATTTTCTGTTTGATGTCCTCCAAAAGCGGATCGTCGAGTTGAATAAAACTCAGTTGCATGGATTCTGCGGCCGAGGTGGCCGCCGAGGCCGCGTTATCCGAAGATGACCGCGAAGATTCGAGTTGCTTTAATATGGCCTCGGATCGCTGAATCACCGCTCCGGGCATCCCCGCCATTTTAGCCACATGAATTCCAAAGCTGTGCTCAGAACCACCTTGAACCAGTGTGCGCAAAAACAAAACGGTATCGTCGAGTTCTTTGATCGAAACATTAAAATTCTTGATCCGCGCAAAAGTCTGGGTCATTTCGTTGAGTTCATGGTAATGCGTAGCAAATAGGGTTTTGGCCCGCGAAGGATGCTCGTGCAGATACTCACTTATGGCCCAAGCGATGGAAATTCCATCATAAGTGCTGGTCCCGCGCCCGATTTCATCCAAAAGGATCAAACTGCGCTGGGAAACGTTATTCAAAATACTCGCCGTCTCATTCATCTCAACCATAAAGGTAGATTCCCCTTGGGCGATGTTATCGCTGGCCCCAACGCGGGTGAATATTTTATCCACCACCCCCATGGTTACTGCCTGTGCGGGCACAAAACAGCCCATCTGGGCCATGATCACAATTAGTGCGGTCTGGCGCAATAAGGCACTCTTACCACTCATATTGGGCCCGGTAATCATGATGATTTGCTGCTGGTCTCGATCCAGAAATACATCGTTAGCGATATAAGGATTATCCTCAGGGAGTTGACGCTCAATCACTGGATGTCGTCCTTGTTTGATGTCCAAAGCAAAACTGTCGTTAAGCTCGGGACAGACATAATTGTTTTTGACCGCAAGCTCCGCAAAGCCCATAAGACAATCCATTTCAGCCAAAGCGGCCGCTGTTTTCTGAACCGCACCGATATAGGGCAGTATTTTTTGCACTAACTCAGTAAAGAGTTCGTATTCGAGGGCGGCAATCCGCTCTTCAGCCCCAAATATTTTGGCCTCATATATTTTGAGCTCTTCGGTGATGTAGCGCTCAGCATTCACTAGGGTTTGTTTGCGAATCCAATGCTCAGGGACTTTATCCTTATGACTGTTGCGCACCTCGATATAATATCCAAAGACGTTATTTGAGTCAATTTTAAGTGAAGTTATTCCTGTTTCATCTTGATGACGCTGCAGCATTCCTTCCAAATGGGTCTTACCGCCACTGGCGATGGAGCGCAAATCGTCCAGTTCAGAACTCACCCCCGAAGCCATTACAGAACCCTTACTGAGCAGAGCGGGAACCTGCTCTTGAAGCTGAGTATAAATCAAATCCACGAGGTCAGGACATAAATCCATGCGCCCGCCCAAATCATTAAGCGCCTTTTGATCAGCGTCCTGAGCCGCCTGAACAATTGGCACGGCCGCGGTCAGAGAATCGGCTAAATAACGGACCTCCTTAGGGTTAATTTTTCCGGTAGCTGTTTTGGAAATCAAACGCTCTAAATCCCCCACACCTTTTAGGGCTTGACGCAATGCATTACGTAATTCTGCATTTTGATGCCAATACGCGACAACCTCATGACGCGCCTTGATCTGGTCTATGTTTTTCAAAGGCAAAGCCAACCATCTTTTCAGCAAGCGCCCACCCATAGGAGAGATCGTCTGATCCATTACCCCAAAAAGGGTCGCCTGGGCCGAACCAGAACCCCCAAACAATTCCAGATTGCGCATGGTAAAATGATCCATCCACACATACTGATCTTGAGCAATACGCGTAATACTAGTGATATGACTCAAATCCCGATGCTGTGTCGTACTGATATAATGCAAAATAGCCCCCGCCGCGATGAGCCCGAACTCAAGGGTCTCAACTCCAAATCCCTTGAGGCTTTTGGTCTTAAAATGGCCCAGGAGCAGGTCATCGGCATAGGACTTTTGAAAGACCCAATCTTCTAGAAAAAAGGCATGGCCCTGGGCAGAGGAAGATTTTTGAATCCTTAAGCGCTCCTTTTTATGCCAAAGCACCTCAGCTGGATTAAACTTCTGAAGTAAGGCCTGAATATAACTGCGGTCGCCTTGGGCTACTAAAAACTCTCCAGTTGAAATATCCAAAAAAGACACCCCGCTTAGGTTTTGATCGCCACTTACGGCCGCCAAAAAATTATTGCTCTTGCGCTGAAGGATGTCGTCGTTAAAAGCCACCCCCGGAGTAACGAGCTCCGTAACGCCGCGCTTAACAATAGTTTTGGTTTGCTTGGGATCCTCGAGCTGATCGCAAATCGCTACGCGACACCCCGCCATGACCAGTTTGGGTAAATAGGTATTTAAGGCGTGGTGCGGAAAGCCGGCAAGCTCGGTTTGATCCCCGCCGTTATTGCGCGCTGTGAGGGTAATGTTTAAAATCTCCGCCGCACGTACCGCGTCCGAACCAAAAGTTTCGTAAAAATCCCCTACGCGAAAAAGCAATAAGGCATCAGGGTACTTGGTTTTAATTCCCTGATACTGCTGCATTAAAGGCGTGATTTTTTTGGCCATGCTTTGGTTTTGTGCTAGACGGGCTAAGGTACTTATTAATTAAAATTATTGAAAATTCTCTGGTCCAATTCTCTGCATCAATTCTTTGGACCCACGAGTCAATCAAACATCCACCCAGGACAAAGGGGCTCATGGGCGTTGCCTCTTATTCTGAAAGCTGTATTTTTGCCTGAATCTTATGAAACACCGCAAACTCGAAAATAGCGAATTAGAACGTCCGGACCTCATCACCGTTCAATCCATGGAGCGTTACCCTATCCATGTGGTTTTGGACAATATTCGTAGTCTGAACAATATTGGTTCTGTGTTTCGCACGGCCGACGCCTTTATGGCCGCCCACATTCATTTGTGCGGCATCACGGCTACGCCTCCTCATCGTGACATTAACAAAACAGCTCTTGGCGCCACTGAAAGTGTGCCTTGGACCTATCACACCAATACCCAGGAGGCTATAAGCGCCCTAAAAAGCCAAGGCGTGCAGGTCTGGGCGGTCGAACAAGCCGAGGGCTCTACGTTACTTCAAAACTGGGGAAACGCCCCCGCTAAAGGAGTGGCTTTGGTCTTTGGCAATGAAGTTAAAGGGGTGGCTCAAGATATCGTAGATCTCTGTGACGGTGTTTTGGAAATTCCGCAACACGGCATCAAACATTCACTCAACATTTCGGTCAGCGCGGGCATGGTTCTATGGGAAGCCTTTAAGCGGTATGCTTTGTAATGAGATCCAAAATTTTTAGGTAATCGCTACGACGATTGACAAAATCCAAATCGTTTAGATCGATTCGAATCACTTTCCCCTGATGGGTTTCACTGTTCAAATGCGTCAAATAGCCCGAATGTATTTTTTGTAAGTAGTCCGCGTCGATAGACTGCTCATAACTTCGGCCACGCCGTTTAATATTATCCAAAAGGCGCTCCGTTGATTGCGCCAAATAAACATAAACCTGCGGTCGAGGCAAGTCGCGATGCATCTGATGAAAAAACTTTTGATACAAATCAAATTCGGCTGGGGTCAAGGTAATTTTAGCAAAAATTAAAGACTTATAGCGGTCATAATCGGTGATGATTAAATCACTAAATAAATCGTATTGAGCACTTTGCTCAGCCAATTGCTGAAAGCGATCCGCCAAAAAAGACATTTCTAAAGCAAAGGCATATCGCTCAGGATCCTGATAAAACTGAGGTAAAAAAGGATTATCCGCAAAGCGTTCCAAAATCAATTTTCCGTTAAAATCACGAGCAATCATTTGGGCCAAAGAGGTTTTTCCAGCACCGATATTGCCTTCTATCGCCAAATAACGCAGTGCCGTAAAATCATAAGCCGACAGCGGATTTTTAAGCCATTGGGCAATGGGTTTAGGTGGATTGCTGTCCGGACATTGAGCCAGTAGCGCTGAAAAATTCAAACCTAATTCAGGATGTACCCATTCGGGCGCAACATCCATAAACGGCTGCAGCACAAATAGCCGATTCTGGATTCTAGGATGCGGCAAGGTAAGATCCTCAGTATCCAATATCAAATCACCATACGCCAGAAGATCCAAATCAATAGTTCTACTGCTGTACTGACGGTCTGCACTTTGGGAAGTTCCGCCCGCTGTACTGCGCTGAGTTTGACTCCCAGGAGCTAAACGATTGCGCCCCAAATCTCGTTCAATTGAAAGTAATTCTTGCATTACCGCCTCAGGAGTCATGTCGGTCTGCAGATAAGCTACGGCGTTAAGAAAATCCTCTCCCGAAAAGCCCATGGACGGACTTTGATAAACCCGGGATACTTGAACCATATGGCCCACACGCTGAAATAACAAATCGAGGGCTTTTTGCAGGTGCCCCATGCGATCGCCGAGGTTACTGCCTAGACCGATATAAATAGGCCAATCGGGTCGTTACCGCAGGTATTTTTGCCTCCGTTTTTTCACTGCTCATCACCAGTGCTGGACAAGTGGTCCCTGCGACCGACTGGAGCCCAATTGATAATGGACTTTTTGACAAAGTTTTTGGCGCGACAGTTTTGGCTGTTTTGGCCTCAATGATCGCTTATCTGCTGGCGCAATATATCGATATTCATCTCTATCATTTCTGGAAAAACCTAACCAAAGGCAAGCACCTGTGGCTGCGCAATAATTTTTCGACTTTTTTATCGCAATTCGTCGATACCGCCTCGGTTTTATTTTTGCTCTGCGTTTTTGGTAAAATCGACTGGGCCCTTTTTGGTGGACTGCTGCTTAGCGGTTATTTGTTCAAAGTCATCGTCGCGGCCTGTGACACGCCGTTTATGTATCTGGGAGTCGCCCTATTTCGCAAACGCTTCAAAATGGAAGAACATCAAGAGATTGATTTGAGTTACTCTTAATCAAGAGGCTGAGCACTTGTTTTTCAAACAGACAAGGTCACGATCAAGCCCTCATTACTCCGCACATTAAAGACTGTGTCGTCTTCAAAAATGAGATACTGACCTTTGATGCCCTTGAGCACCCCGGTGTAATTGGGTGTTTTGCCCAAATTAAGGGACTTGGGCTTCTCCGGGTATTTGAGAACTGGAAATTCTAGATGCGTCTCTTGCCCGTCAGTCACATAGGGCTTTACTTCTTCGGGTAAAAAAGAAATGAGTTTTTGCTGCCATTCCGCTAGGTCCACATCCTCAATTTCATTTTTGAGCATGGTGCGCCAATTCGTCTTATCGGCGACATGGTCCTTAAGGGCGACTTCAGCAATCCCGGCTAGATAGCGGTTAGGGACCTCAACGATGGGCAGAGCCTCATGGGCGCCCTGATCGATCCAACGCGTGGGGACTTGACTCAGGCGGGTCACCCCCACCTTGACATTACTGCTGTTTGCTAAATACACCACATGGGGTTGGAGTTGCATCTTTTGTTCATAGGCTAAGTCTCGATCTTCAATCCCTAAATGCGCCTGGCTCAGTTCGGGGCGAATGATCCAATCTGCCGCCTGAGGCGCTTCAAAAAAACAAGTTTTACAAAAACCTTGACGAAAAATTGGGGCATCACTTCCGCAGTTCAGGCACTCATAACCCACAAACCCAATAGATAGAGACTGATCTAATAATTGATTCATGTTGATGGGGTGGTCCCCCAAGACTAAATAATACTGGATCGGTGCGCCAATTTGCGTGGCCATTTTTCTTAAAACCCCTTGAAATTCCATGTAAAAAAGTAGTAATTTTAGCACTTAAAGATAGGGTAAATATGCCAATTCCGATCGTCAATTCCATCGCTTCATGGTTTCTCAAAAAAAGGATTCATCAGATGGAATTATTTTTCAAATACCCTCATGAGGTTCAAGATGAACTCCTGATGTACCTCATTCAAAAAGGCAAAAGCACCGAATTTGGCAAGACCTACGGTTTCGAGGGGATAAAGAATTATGAGGATTTTGCGCGCAACGTGCCCGTGGGTAATTACACCACCAAAGCCGGGCTTATTGAACGGGCGCGTGCTGGTGAAAACAATGTTATTTGGCCTACCCCAATCAAGTGGTTTGCTAAGTCCAGCGGGACC
>RFXU01000119.1 GCA_009921505.1 Flavobacteriaceae bacterium | reverse complement strand
TGCGCCGTTTTCTTAAAAATGTGAAGCGCAAAAATCCTCTGCGTGTTTGGAAGAAATCAAAGTATACCGAGGCCCTTTTTGAAGAGGACAAAGCTAATTTGATACAGAAATACAAAGAGAGTGGTTATCGAGATGCACGCATCTTAAATGACACCCTTAGGGTTTTGAGTGATAAAGCCATTACTTTGGACTTGACCATTGAAGAGGGCAAAAAGTATTACTTCGGAGACATTCGTTTTATCGGGAATAGTGTGTATACGGATGAGTTTCTAAAACAATATATGGCCATCGGGAAAGGTGATACCTATAATGGGACCTTACTCCAAGAGCGTATTGCAGACAATAGCGATCCCGACGCTGCAGATTTGACCAATCTTTATCAAAATGAAGGATATCTGTTTTCGCAAATCAATCCAGTAGAGGTCGCTGTGCGCGGGGATACTATTGATTTCGAAATTCGGATTAAAGAAAATAAATTAACCTATTTTGACCACGTCACTGTAGTGGGTAATGACAAAACTAACGACCACGTAATTTACCGTGAGTTGCGCACCCGCCCTGGAGAAAAATACAGTAAGCGCAATGTCATCCGTACAATTCGTGAATTAGGACAACTCGGCTATTTTGACGCAGAACAATTGAGTCCTAATTTCAAGAATTTGGATCCTAACAGTGGAACACTGGACTTGGAATATTCTGTAATCGAAAAGGGCTCGAGCCAAATCGAACTTCAAGGAGGTTACGGTGGTGGTGGATTTGTTGGAACCCTAGGGCTTTCCTTCAACAACTTTTCCCTGCGCAACATTTTCAATAAAGAGGCATGGCACCCACTTCCTATGGGTGATGGTCAACGCTTTTCATTGCGTGCACAGGCCAGTACTTTTTATTCTACCTATAGCCTATCCATTATGGAACCATGGCTCGGGGGAGAACGACCAATACAATTCAGCACCTCTTTTTCTCATACCGTTCAGTATCTGTTTAACTTCCAAACCAGAGAGCGCGATACGGATCGAAGATTCTTGATCACGGGAGGAACTGTGGGTATTGCAAAACGACTGAAATGGCCGGATGATTATTTCCAATTGTCTCAATCTTTGAGTTTTCAGCATTTTGATTTGCGTAACTACAACACGGGGCTATTCACTTTTGGAGATGGTTATTCTAATAACTTAGCCTACACCATAGGTATTGGACGTAATAGCACATCGGCTAACCCAATTTACCCGCGTTATGGTTCGGACTTCAGCCTGAATGCAAAAATGTCTTTACCCTACTCGGCCTTCAACGGTGTCGACTATAAAGGGCTTGATCAAGAACGCAATGATCTTCAAGAAGTTCTAGCTAACGACCCCAGTGAAGGAGAGGCTGTAGATGCGCAAGAACGCATTTCTGAAATCGATCAGACTCGTTTTAACTGGTTAGAATATTACAAAGTCAAATTCCAGGCGACTTGGTTTACCACTTTAGTTGGGGACTTAGTCTTGAGACCAAAAGCAGAATTTGGATTCCTTGGGGCGTATAATAAATATCGGGGCATTCCTCCATTTGAGCGCTTTTTCTTAGGGGGTGATGGACTCGGGGCGTTCAGTCTTGATGGCCGTGAAGTGGTTCAATTGCGGGGTTATCCTAACCAGTCTTTGAGCACCAATGACGGTAGTGCGATCTACAATAAATTCTCTTTAGAATTAAGATATCCTATTACTTTAAAACAATTGGCGTCTATTTACGTTCTCTCTTTTGTCGAAGGGGGTGCGGCTTATGATACCTTTAGGAATTATAATCCGTTTGATATTAAGCGTTCTGCAGGCGCAGGAATTCGTATATTTATGCCCGCCTTTGGTTTATTAGGGATTGATTTTGGCTACGGATTCGATCCAGTTTTGAACGGTGTAGGAAGAAATGGATGGGAAACCCATTTCATAATCGGTCAACAATTTTAAATCGTGGCACGATTATTTCTATGCAATAACACAGAATTATGAATGCACTTAAGGTCTTGTTTTCCATCGTATTTGTCGCGGCAAGCGTTACAGTAAGCCACGCTCAAAAAGGTGCCCGTATTGGTTACATCGATATGGAATACATTTTAGAGAATGTTCCAGAATATCAAGAAGCCAAAAATCAACTCAGTTCTAAAGTAAGCAAATGGAAGCGCGATTTGGACAAAATGCGCCAAGAGATAGAACAACTCAAACTTAATTTGAGTAATGAACGCATCTTACTCACCAAAGAGCTCATCGAAGAGCAAGAGGAAGAGATAAAAATCTTAGAAGACGAGATGATCGCCTACCAACAAAACAGGTTTGGTCCCAATGGTGATTTAGATGTACAGCGTCGTCAGCTTGTGCAACCGATTCAAGACCAAGTCTTTAATCTGGTCCAAGAATTGGCCGAAGCTAAAAAATACGATTTTGTCTTTGACAAATCAGCGGATGTCGTGATGCTTTTTGCTGCAAAACGCAATGATATCTCTGATCAAATCTTACGCAGTATTAATCGTGCGGCCAAGCGCGAGGAAGCGTTAAGCCGAAAAGAAGGCAAGAATATTGAAAAGGAAGAATCATTGAGTGCTGAGGAGAGTGAAGCACAAAGCGAGCGCGAAGAAGCTATTGCCGATAAAAAGAATCAACGAGAAGCCATGATGGAAGAGCGCCGTCGCAAACGCGATTCTATTCGAATGGTAAAACAAGCCGAATTTGAGGCAAGACGCCAAGAGCTACTCGATAAAAGACAAAGACGTTTGGATTCTATAAACGGAGTACAAAATAATACCAGCAATGAAGGCTCTTCTGGAGCTCAAGGGCCACCGAGCGGCCCTCCAGTCCCTCCGGGAGGTGGAGATGGCTCGGGAATTTAACACTAAGTAAACTTTAAAACAGAAATTTAATACCCTTACAAATGAAAAAACTCAACGTATTACTTTTAGCCGCCTTATTACTTTTCGGCGCGCAAACAACAGTTTTCGCACAATCAAAGGTGGCCCACATCAATACCACTGAGCTCGTTTCCGTAATGCCAGAGATGAAGGCTGCAGAAGGCCAATTGGAGAAACTCCAGAAAACCTACGACACAGAAATTAAAGCGATGACTAAAGAACTTCAGGCTAAAATCACCCAATATGATGCCGAAGCAGCCAACAAGACTGAAGAGGAAAACAGAAAGCGTATAGAAGAAGTTCAAGGGATGCAAAATAATATTGGTGCTTATCGCCAACAAGCCTTACAAGACTTACAACAAAAAGAAGTGGATCTTTTTCAGCCTATTTTAGAGAAGGCGCGTCAAGCCATTCAAAAAGTAGCTCGTGCTCAAGGATTTCAATATGTCTTGGATGCAACTCAAGGGTCAGGAGTTATCCTAGCCGACGGTAAAGATTTACTTGCCGATGTTAAAAAAGAACTCGGTATTTAAGAGATTAGAGTTACCTCCTTTTTAAAAGCCTTTTGGCTTACAAAAATTTAAAGAAACTGCCCGCTTCTCGCGGGCAGTTTCTATTTTTACACTATGATCAATAAAGAAGCGCCTATAGGTTTGTTTGATTCCGGTGTTGGAGGCACTTCAATTTGGCGTGAGATTCATCAACGCCTGCCTTTTGAACACACATTGTATTTGGCCGATAGTAAAAACGCGCCTTATGGCGCAAAATCTGTAAATGAGATTATTGCGCTTAGTATTAAAAACACAGAATTACTTTTGGCCCAAGGGTGTAAACTCATTGTGGTAGCATGCAATACAGCCACAACAAATGCCATAGAAACGCTAAGAGAACAATACAGTATTCCGTTTATTGGCATTGAACCCGCCATAAAACCAGCGGCACTTCAATCTAAAACAAAATCCGTCGGAATTCTTGCCACCAAAGGCACATTAAATAGCGCCTTGTTTCACGAAACTGCCAATCAATACGGTGGCTCCATAAACCGCATCGAGGTCGTTGGGGAAGGTTTGGTGCCTTTGATCGAACAAGGAGTAGTAAATGGCTCAGAAATAGAAGCCCTCCTTATGAAATATCTGAGTCCTATGATCAAAGCTGGTGTGGATCATATTGTTTTGGGTTGCAGTCATTACCCCTATCTCATCCCTACGATCAAAAGACTAATTCCCGAACACATTAATATTATCGATTCTGGATTTGCAGTAGCCCGCCAAACCCATGCTATCCTAGCGGAGCAAGGTCTATTGCGCCATGAACCAAAGGCGGAACAAAATAGGAATTTAGAAATAGCGGCCCATGCTTCTGAACTTAGTGCTGTAACACGCGAGTTTTGGACTAACTCCGATCCGAAGCCTTTAAAGCAGCTGCTTAACCTTAATGAGCAAAATATCGACAAGGTGGCCCTAGACCTGAATATCCTCCAAAAAGACTTTTAGTCCTCTTTGAACCAAGATGCGTACATGGAGTAACTCTTTGCTATGCGCTCAATTTCCCCTTCCATTAATTCTGGGCTGACTGACTTAATACACTTGGCGGGCACACCAGCATATACACTACCTCTTTTTATATGAGTGTTTTTGGGGACAACCGCCCCGGCAGCAATTATACTATAGGGTTCTACGATGCAATCGTCCATGACAATGGCTCCCATGCCTATGAGTACATAATCCTGGATCGTGCAACCGTGAACGATTGCATTGTGACCAATAGAGACATGATTGCCAATGGTGGTCGCTGACTTTTGATAAGTGCCGTGAAGGACCGCGCCATCTTGAATGTTTACATGATCGCCCACCGTGATGCTGTTTACATCGCCGCGCACTACTGCACTAAACCACACGCTGCATCCCTCGCCCAAAATGACATCACCAATGAGCGTGGCATTATCAGCAATAAAACAATCTGGTCCGTATTGCGGGGTTTTACCCCTTACAGTTTTGATCAACATAGTCAATAAACAGGGCCCGAAGAATAAATATTTCCTTAGAAATCAGGACGCAACATTCCGTTGTAGCGCATGTCTTGATCCCATCCACTATAGCGACCTCTTAGGAAATTATACCCAATAGTAATTTGGTGGAAACCACCAGACTCAAGGCGTACTGAACCTGTCTGATATGAATAGGTATAGGCAAACATAAGGTTTTTATAGGTGGTCCCTACTATAGGCGTAATGTACTGCAACTTTTGGTTGCGCACCTGAGCCCCATCTAAATACTCGGCCCCGTCAAAACTTCTACGATAACTGAGTCCTGCATAGACAGAACCAAACTCCATGGCACGATAAGCCTTAAAATTCACATCTACACCTTGCTCTTGAGTTCTTTCTTTGTATTGCAATAGAAAGGACGGCTCAAAATAATATTGTCCCCCATTTCCTGGGATACCATAGGCCATGGATAATATATAGTTGCGCTGGTTGTTTGACTCAAATTCTTCCGAGTATAAACTACGATTGCGGAATAAAAGATTCTTCACGGTAAAATGCGCTGAGAAGTCTAAAAAATTATAAGACATCCCTGCATCAACATTAAAATATCCGGTCGTTTGAATAATTCCGGCGATAACAGGATCGTATTGGCTGGGGTCGAAATTAGTTTCATCTAATTTAGACTCCATTAGCCCTACACTCATTCCAAAAGAAAGTTGATTGATCTCAGAACGATTACGTGAAAACAACAAATGGTGGGCGTACGTTAAATACCCTCCAACTTGTGAGTGATATCCGTTGGCATCATTAAACACGATCGCTCCTAAGCCAGAATTCTGCCCTACTCGATTGTGATAGCTAGCCGTTTGTATATTGGGCGCTTCATTTTGATCAAACCACTGCTGGCGTGCCGTCATACGTAACTTCCCATAGGCAGAGGCCCCCGCCATAGAAGGATGCAAAAGGTATAAGTTGTCGGCAAAATAATCATGGTATACCGGCAAACCATCCTGCGCTTGCAACGCCGCGGTCATGGCAACTATGAGACTGAATAGGGTGTTTCTTAATTTCATATGAGAATACAAATATCTATCTTTTTAATGTAAAATGTCCTGTAAAAGCCTTCGGAATATCTTCCTCGGTATATTCTATTCGGAACCAGTAGTCGCTTGAGGGCAGTGG
>RFXU01000118.1 GCA_009921505.1 Flavobacteriaceae bacterium | reverse complement strand
TCGACAGCGCACCCGGTGGAACAGGAAATATTTCAGCCGCCTTGGCTGGGGGTGGGGGTAGTCCCGTGCTTCAAGAATTTATTGACGCTTTAAACCAGGATGAATACAGTTTTATTCCCACGATGAGCGCCTTGGCCATTGACACCGATAACTGGCATGGCCCTGCAGATCTCTCGACATCTCCGTTTGACAATATTGAAGCTTCGACCATTAATTCTGGCCACGTGAGTCTGACTCAGTCTATGGCAGATTTCGCGATCATTGAGATTTTTGGATCACTGTCAAATGATGATTTTACTGCTGTTGTTGGTCCAAAATTGCGCAATCCAGCCAAAGAGGCCATTGAGCTTTATTTGCCTCAAACTTGGCAGCAAAGTCCTTTGAAGGCCTATCTCTATAGCCTTGACGGCAGACTTATTGCCAAGAAGCAGTGGGAAGGGGTTACGCAAAATATTCAATGGTCTCATGAGTTATCCCAAGGGATGTATTTGCTGGAACTGCATAGTGGAACAAACGTCGCCCATTTGCGTGTTTTGAAGCAATAATTTAAAGTCCGGAGATTTTCTGCTAAGAATTCACTGCTGCGCGAAATTTTTCATGGCGCAAGTCACCTTTTACTGATGGTGGTAGGGTTCTCCTTTGAGAATCGTAAAGGCGCGATAACATTGCTCTACCATAAAAAGTCTGACCATTTGGTGGCTAAAGGTCATCGCCGATAGGGATACGCTACTCATGGCGCGCTGCCGAACTTCTGAAGAAAAACCATAAGGCCCCCCTATGATGAAGATTAACTTCTTTCCACCGGCATTGAGCTGTTTTTGAATGAATTCAGAAAACCCCACCGAGCTCATTTGTTTGCCTTTTTCGTCGAGTAAAATCACCCTATCAGACGGGTCAAGGGCATTTAAAATAAGGGTGCCTTCTTTTTGGCATTGCTGTTCGGGGGTAAGATTCTTAGTTTTTTTGAGCCCAGGTATGATCTCCAAATCAAACTTGACGTAGTGATTTAAGCGTTTGACATAGCCTTGAATAAGCTCCTCGAGCAAAGGATCATCTGTGGCCCCGACCATAAGTAAACTAATGTTCATAGGACAAAGATATTCATTTTAACCCTTGTGATAAGTTACCTAGCCCAGTGCCTAGATTTGTTGGGTATTTTAGTAATTTAGCTTAAAATCCATCCATTGATTTCAGCAGCTCAAGAACAATTAGAAATTCAAGGCATAATTAAAAATGCCTTGCGTGAGGATATTGGTACAGGAGATCATTCAACATTGGCCTGTATTCCTTCTGCTGCTCGAGGGAAGGCCGCATTGTTAGTAAAAGAATCAGGGTATATTTCAGGTTTAGATTTTGCCCATCAAGTGTTCAAAACACTGAGTCCGGACATTGTATTTGAGGCTTTGCAAAAAGATGGTGCCTATGCCGAAAAAGGAGCCACTGCCTTTACAGTAGAAGGTCCAAGTCATATTCTATTGCAGGCCGAGCGTCTGGTGCTCAATGCAATGCAGCGCATGAGCGGAATCACGACCAAAACAAGGGCTTATGTAGCTCAGCTCGAAGGAACCAATACCAAGCTTTTAGACACTCGAAAAACCACACCAGGAATTCGAGCGCTTGAAAAATGGGCCGTGCGTTTAGGAGGAGGGGTAAATCATAGATTTGCGCTATACGACGCCATCATGTTAAAAGACAATCACATTGATTTTTGTGGGGGTATGGACCAAGCCATTGAAGCGACCAAAAATTATTTAACCCAAAATAATTTGGACCTGCCAATTATTGTTGAGGCCCGTGATTTCGATGAAATTAAGGCCATACTTCGTCATACAGGGATTACCAGAATTTTAATCGATAATTTCAGTATTGCGGAAACTAAAAAAGCGGTGGCGCTCATTGGCAATCATTGTCAGACAGAGTCCAGTGGGATGATTAATTTGGACACCATTAGAGACTATGCGCTATGTGGTGTAGATTTTGTCTCGTGCGGCGCTATAACCCATTCAGTTCAGAATTTGGATTTGAGTTTAAAAGCAGTAAACTAAGTCCAAACACATGGAAACAGTCTCGAATCGCACATATCCTTTTGAACGTTGGCCGTTAATCGGAACGCTGACAAGGCTATTACGTTGGGTTCAGTTGCCTGGTTTTCAAGGTCTTTCGCTTTTTGATCTGATTGAAATATATAGTCTGGGCATTATCAAAGGGGCCCTTTCGTCTCGGGCAAGCGCCATTGCCTATAGTTTTTTTATGGCCATCTTTCCGTTTTTATTGTTTATGCTTAACGTGATCCCGTATATCCCTATACGGAATTTTCAAGAGCGATTTTTAAGATTTATCGATGAGCTTTTACCGGCTCAAACCCACGATTTCTTTTATCCAGTAATCGAAGATATTGCGACGAATCCCAGGACGGGACTGTTGTCGTTTACGCTGATTTTGGCGCTTTTCCTGATGGCGAATGGAGTGAGTGCAATTTTTAGTGCCTTTGAATATTCTGTCCATGTGACCATTAACCGAGGGTACATCAGACAATATATTATTTCAGTTGGGGTGGCAATACTGCTTTCCCTTATTCTGATTCTGACCTTGGGGGGAATTGCCTATGGGGAGTATTTGATTAATTGGCTAAAATCGGACACCTTGATCGACAATGATCTGTTTTGGATTTCGGTGGTGCAGTATTTGTTTTTTGTGGTAATGTTGTACGTGATTGTTGCGGCCTTGTACTACTTCGGTGTTCAAAAGCGAGGGAGCAAAGGGTTCTGGTCTATTGGGGCTTTGGCCACCACGGTACTAATCTTACTGACGACCTATGGTTTTGGGGTGTACATCAATAATTTCTCAAAGTACAATGAGCTTTACGGCTCGATCGGGGCACTGCTGATCATGCTTTTTTACATTTGGCTCAATGCCAATTTGTTGTTGCTTGGGTTTGAATTGGATCAGTCTCTGCGTCGACTTAAGGAGCGTTCTGTGCCCCTTAAAAAATCTGCTGATTAAACGTTTATGCCCTTTATCGATGTCATTGTTCCCTTACCCATAAATCAGACCTTCACCTATCGGGTCCGTGAAGCAGAAGCGGCTTTTCTAAGACCAGGGATGCGTGTTGTGGTCCCCTTTGGAAGGAATAAATTACGCACGGCATTGGTTTATGGGGTTGGGGCTCAAGAAGTACCAGATTATCAGACTAAGGAAATTGATCAAATTCTTGATGAGCGGCCGATAGTAACCCCCATGCAATTGTCCTTTTGGCAATGGATGGCGCGCTATTATATGTGCACTTTGGGTGAAGTGATGAAAGCAGCTCTGCCTGGAGCCATGCTTCTGGAGAGTGAAACCTTTATCGCGTCTTTGAATCCTAATCCTGACTCTTGGGAGAATTTAAGTGATGCAGAATTTTTGATCATGGAAGCCTTGTCCGCTCAACCGCGACTTTCCATAGATGAGGTTCGATCCATACTGTCGCGAAGTTCAGTAATGGGGGTTGTCTATGCCCTTATTAATCGCGGTTTGATTGAAGTTCAAGAGCAATTGGACGATAAGTACAAACCCCTTATGCGTCGTTTTGTACGCCTTAATCCCGATATTTTAGATGACTCTAGTTTAAAACTTATTTTGGAGGGACTGAGTCGCGCGCCAAAACAGCGCGAATTAATGCTTTATTTACTTTCTAAACCACATACAGAAGAAATTCAGCAAACCCAATTACTCAAAGCGGCTCAATCGACGTCGAGTATATTAAACGCTTTAATCGAAAAACAGTGGGTTTTGGCTGAAGAGCATGCCGTAGATCGTCTATTGCCCCACGAGGGTCCCACAGAGGTTCTTTCTGAATTATCCCCCGCTCAGAAACAAGCGTTTAATCAGGTCAATACGTACTTTGATCAGGCCAATGTTTGTTTGTTGCATGGCATCACCTCTAGTGGAAAAACTCGGGTGTACATGCATTTGATGCAACGATTCATAACGGGCGGCAAGCAAGTCTTATTCATAGTGCCAGAAATTGCCTTGACCACCCAGTTAATAATGCGCTTACAGCGATTTTATGGGCCTCAAGTTGGGGTGTATCACTCGCGTCAAACTGCTGCTGAGCGGGTTGAGCTGTTCCAGAAAGTAAAGCAAGGAGACCCCTCGGTTCAAATCGTTGTTGGGGCACGCTCTGCAGTATTTCTGCCCTTTAAAGATTTGGGTTTGGTCGTACTTGATGAATCCCACGAACCCTCGTTAAAGCAGCACAGTCCTGCGCCGCGTTATCACGGTAGAGATGCAGCAATCATGCTGGCTCACTTAAATGGCGCAAAGGTTCTCTTAGGATCTGCCACACCGTCATTAGAAACGTATTATAATGCGCAGCAGAAGAAATTTGGCTTGGTTTCTTTGAATGAGCGCTTTGGTGGAGCGACACTACCGACGATTGAGTTGGTAGATTTGGCCGAGCAATATCGCAAGAAATTAATGCGACAGCATTTTAGTGCTCCCTTGATTACGGCCATAGAAGAGACTTTGTCGCGTGGCGAGCAGGTGGTTTTGTTTCAAAACAGACGCGGGTTTTCGGCCATGATTGAATGTTTAACCTGTGGACATATTCCTCAATGCCCCGATTGTGATGTGAGCTTAACCTATCACAGTCATCAAGAAGTATTGCGCTGTCATTATTGTGGGCATCAACAAGGGGTGCCTCAGACCTGTATGGCCTGCGGGGGTCCTCAGCTGGACCGAATTGGCTTGGGAACACAGCAGATTGAGCAGAGCATTCAAAGCTTATTTCCCGAAGCTCGACTGGCGCGAATGGATCAAGATACTACTCAAGGCAAGTATGCCTTTACTCAGCTCATAGACCGAATGAATCAAGGTGAAATAGACATACTGGTTGGCACCCAAATGCTGGCTAAAGGTTTGGATTTTGACCGTGTTTCACTAGTGGGTATTCTCAATGCGGACCAATTGATGAATTTTCCTGATTTTCGGGCTCAGGAGCGCGCCTATCAACTCATGTCCCAAGTCAGCGGGCGCGCGGGTCGACGAGGTATTCAGGGACGGGTAATCATTCAGACCTACACCCCCGGACATCAATTGCTCCAACAGGTCGTGTCCGGAGATTACAAATCCATGTATGACCAACAAAGTCAACAAAGGGAACAATTTCAATACCCACCATTTTGTAAACTCATCCGCGTGACGATTAAGCATCGAGATATAAACCTCAGTCAAGCGGCGGCTATATGGTTGTTTAAAGTAATCGAGCAAAAGATGGGATCCTTGGTTTTAGGGCCGGTCGCACCGCCCGTTTCGAGAATAAGAAATCAGTACATCCAACAACTTTTGATTAAAGTGCCGCAACAACAATCTTTATCCAAGACCAAGGGTTTTGTGACCAAAGTATGGCAACGGTTTATCGCTCAAAAAGAGTTTGCGCGGGTCAGTGTGTCTTTTGACGTAGATCCCGTGAATTAAGAACTAAGCTTTACCCGCAGCGGCGGCTAGAGCCTCAACCAAATCAGTTTTGCGATTTCGGCTCAAGGGGAGGCTCTGGTTTTCCAGCTCTATTTGTTTGCTGTTGTACCGTTGAACCTTATCGAGGTTAACGATATACGATTTGTGGATGCGCAGAAAACGATCCGCTGGGAGTATTTGTTCGAAGGCTTTCATGGTTGAGAGCACAACCAATGAGTCATGTTCTGTGACGAGTTTTACATAATCCCCTAAGGCTTCAACGTATTTAAGCTCACTTAAGAATACTTTACGCTTTTTGAGGTTGCTCTTGACAAAAATAAAATCCTCGTCGTCAAATCCTTCTTCATTGCGCAATTTGTAATTGACGATAGCTTTATGAACGGCGTTTAGAAAACGATCTTTTGCAATCGGTTTACGTAAATAATCGATGGCGTCGTAGTCAAAAGCCTTGAAGGCATATTTGGTTTTTCCGGTAACAAAGATAATTTGAGGCTTTTGCGTCATATCATCGAGTAGGTCGAAACCAGAAACTCTCGGCATTTCTATATCAAGAAAGACTAAATCTATTTGCTGAGAAGTCAATCCTTCTTTGGCCTCTT
>RFXU01000117.1 GCA_009921505.1 Flavobacteriaceae bacterium | reverse complement strand
AGTGCTAAACGTGCCACACCAAAAGCCATTAACATCTTACCGAATTCACCTAAGAACTGCCCAAATGAACCGAGTAGATTTTCACCGAATCTATCAATTGCCTTTTTGCTTCCAGCCATTTCCTGACCTAGTGCATCAATGAATCCAGCAAATGAATCAACAATGAAGTTTTGCAAAGAGTTGCCAATGTTTTGCATTGTGGACTCCCATTTCATAGCCAATTCTTCTGCTTTAAGTCCAAGTTGCGACATGTGCCCAATCGTGCGACGGTGACCAATGCGCTCATTGTACCGGGTCCAGTAATTGCTCACCATACCAATGCCATAGGGCAGGTCTATTTTGTCTAGGTCAATTGGCTTTGGGCCAGGTAAAATATCGACGTCGACATATAAAATTCGCGCGTAATCTGAGAGTACTTCGGGGAGGAATATTCGTCCCCAAACCGCAATCGGATATTTGTCCATTTTGGGAAGTATGTCTCTAAAATCATTAAGTAATCTGTTAATATGATATGTTATACCTTCACGCTCTACGCGATAAAAGTGCTTGATATCAGTCGAGTTGGTTTCCACAAAGATGTGGACATCAAAATTCCAATCAGAATTTATTTTGAAAGCCACGGCCCCAGCCCGTGTGGCCAAACGTTCATCGCAAACGAGGGCAACTGCAATTTTGTTTTTGGTTTGTCTAGGCATATTTTTAATTGTAGAAATAGGAACGTTTGACTTGGATTCAACTGCTTGAGCGTACTAGCAGCCTCTATCTTAAAATACCATAGCGATTTTTGCGCCAACTTTCCCGTATTAACTATCTTAGGGCAGGAACTTTTAAGCTATGAACCAGTGGACATGAACAATTAGTGCAATTATGAGATTTTGCGATGCAGGTGCATCTTCTTAGGTTGTGGCACTAAACTTAGAGGAATTCGGCGAGTGATTAATTTATTGTGCGATGCGCGCGGCACGTTTCGCGAAAATTTTATGAATAAAATGCTAGAGCTGAGTGGGGGCGATGTAAGCCTGGGGTGCCACTTGGGTTATGAGGCTGCCGATTACCACGGCGTGTCGTTGCAGATGTTGAATTCAAAAGTTGGGCGCGCGGGATCGGTAGTCACGTCTGGAAGGTTGGCGAGTAGCAGTCTAAGTACCCTTGTCGGAGACACCTATGATCAAATTTTGGAGACGACAGTTGAGCAATTATATCGAACATCACCGGACTATTCTTACCGTGCGCACAACATCCGACACGTTCAAGATTATCTAGACTATTTCCATATTGTGGTGGACGCCGCCGCCCAAATCATTGAAGGGCGCAAGATTACACACGCATTATTTTATTGTGTCCCACACTTATTCTATGACACCGTCTTCTACGAAGTTGCAAGGGCGATGGGCGTCAAGATTGCCATACTTAGTTGGAGCCAGTTTGATGGCCGCTTCTTTTCAATGCGTGACGTGAGCCACTTGGGAAATTTTGATCCCACACAAGTTAATGCCTCCCCATATCCAATAGATCAGGGTTCGGTACCAGACTTATTTTATATGCAGGATAGTTGGCAGAGAGAGGGCAAAACTGGGCGTATTTCACTGAAAGTGATCACGCAATTACTCAAGCATTTGGTGCTGCATGATCCGCTAAAACTTCTTAACCCATTTGCCATTTCGCGAGACGTTAAGCGGATATCAAAACTATATAGCAGCTTACCTGACTGGCGCGATCCATTTGCAAAATTTTTTCACACCAATGAGCTGGGCTATTTTGAATACTTGGCACAGTTCGAAGGCAAGTCGGTCGACTTAAATCAAAAATATATCTACGTGCCTTTGCACAATCAGCCAGAGATGTCGACATCGGCTCTGGGTGGTAAATTTAGGGACCAGGCACTTTTGATTGAGGCGCTGGCGCGTGATTTGCCGCAAGGCTGGAAGATATTTGTAAAGGAAAATCCGCGGCAGGGGAGCTACGCACGGGGCCCCATGTTTTTCCATCGCTTGAATAGAATTCCAAGTGTAGAAATTATGCCGTCAAATGCAAATACTCATGCTCTGAGTAAAAATGCGCAATTTGTTGCTTCGGTGACGGGAACGGTCGGCTGGGAGGCGATCCGGCAGGGGACACCCGCCATGGTGTTTGGTGCCGCCTGGTACAGTAGTTTAGAGGGTGTAGTTCATTACAGGCCGGGCTTGGACTTTATTGAGATAGCGCGTACCAAAATTAACCACGACAAATTACAATCTGATGCCGGGGCATTGTTTGCAAAATCACACAAGGGTGTGATAGAACAGCTTTTCTTCCCACTATTACCTGACTTGGATCACGACAAAAATATCCTAGACGTCGCCCAAACAACATTGGGCTTGTTGCGGGAGGAAATAGAGCCAACATTTATGGGGTGAAGGATGGTTTTGTGACCCGATTATTTTATCTGTAAAACAAATTTAGTTCCTTGAGATCTATGTCAGGCATCGTGTCGCAATAATTTCTTCGTTCCAATTATTTACTAAAAAATGATTTAGCTGTTACACGCTGCCATTAACCAAAAAATCTGATTAGCCAAAGATGCATAACATTCATTACGGGATCTTGTAAAATAGGAATGAAACTTAATGAATGCGCTGAAAATCGCATCTGTTGTTAATGCTGCTGGCATTCGCTTTCCCAAAGAAATTTTGATATCATGCCACAAGACTCATTCTACCGGGTGGCTGTCTGAATAGATAAACTATTATAATGCGGAAAAAAACGCATTTGGATGTTTGATTAGGGGCCAATTCTGTCTCTCGGCTTGAAGCATTAACACTCACTTTCTATGCGGCGTCATGGCTTTGTCACTGTGATCTTCTTACAAATTGCTATTGCAGTTTGATCAAAAAACATCAAACTCGCCAAAAATTATTCGGGTGATCGGAATGCCGCGTATTGTCAAGCTGGAAACATTTTCGAATGAATTTGTTTGCTTTGTCAGGGTATCAAGTGACGATGGGTATTCCGGTTGGGGACAAACCGCGCCTTACAATGCGGATATCACGGCACAGGTGTTTCATCGTCAAATAGTCCCATGGGCTTTAGGGCAAGAATGTCAAGATATTCCACGCTTGGTCGATCTGATCCATCGTCGTGAGCAAAAATTTCCCGGGAGCTATCGCGCCCGCGCTATTGGCGGATTGGACACGGCCCTTTGGGATATGAAGGGCAAGCGCGTTGATAAGCCTGTTGTTGAACTTATTGGCGGCACCCCGGGACGGTTGCGCGCATACGCAAGTTCGATGAAACGCGATATAAGCCCGGAGGACGAGGCCGAACGTTTAACGCGATTGTGTGATCAACAAGGATTTGATGCGGTAAAGTTTCGCATTGGTGCAGAATGTGGGAACGATATCGATGAATGGCCCGGCCGCACAGAAGACATCATAAGAACCGTTTCAAAGGCGCTCAGGGGACAAGCCGATTTGTTAGTGGATGCAAATTCTGCCTTTAGCGTTGCGCGCGCTATAGAGGTCGGAGGCATGTTAAAAGACCACGGTATTATCCATTACGAAGAACCTGTGCCCTATTGGGACCTGGATGCAACTTGCAAGGTCACCAAAGCGCTTGACGTCGATGTGACGGGTGGCGAACAAGACTGGGACATGGCGACATGGAAACGCATGATAGAGATGCATGCTGTTGATGTGGTGCAGCCTGACATCATGTACATGGGGGGTATTTGCCGCACGTTAGAAGTTGCTGACATGGCCGCACAGTCAGGCTTGCCCTGCACCCTTCACGCAGCGAATTTGTCTCTTGTAACGCTTTGCTCGATGCATGTGATGAAAGCCATTCCAAATGCTGGAAAATATTTGGAATTTTCAATCGAAGGGGATGATTATTATCCATGGCAGCGCAATCTGTTCAGAACAAACCCCTTTGCGATTGAAAATGGCCAAGTTGAAATTACCGATGCACCAGGATGGGGAATTGACGTCCATCCAGACTGGTTATCCCAGGCTACGTATTGCGCGGCAGACATCAAAGATTGGCAACCCAGCGCCTATGGCGCCCTGTATGATATGGAAAAACCGAGATAAAAAATGCAAGATAGCTTTGATTTCGTAATAGTGGGTGCTGGATCTGCCGGATGTGTGTTGGCCGATCGGCTGTCAGAAGATGGAAAATACACGGTCCTCGTCCTAGAAGCGGGTGGATCAGATAGACGTTTTTTCGTTTCGCTACCTTTGGGCTATGGTAAGCTGTTTTATGATAAGCGGCTTAATTGGGCCTACGAAACTGAAGTTGATCCAGGATTGAATAATAAACCGGATTATTGGCCACGTGGCAAAATATTGGGCGGATCTAGTTCGATAAACGCAATGGTCTGGGCGCGCGGTCACAAGTCGGACTATGACGATTGGGGACGCATTGCGGGCGACAGCTGGGGCTGGGATGCGGTCCGTGAGGCCTATAAGCAAATTGAAGACAACGAGGCCGGTGCAGATGCCTATCGCGGTAAAGGCGGTCCGCTTTTTATTTCGGCCAACGCCCAAGATCTGCATCCATTGGTGGAAACTTTTCTGGCATCAGCAAAAGCCGCAGGCCACAAATTCAACCCTGATTTCAACGGCGAAGATCAAGAAGGTGTTGGTATCTATCAAATGACAATAAAAAATGCGCGCCGTAATTCCTCGGCGCGCGCGTTTTTGCGGCGCGCTATGAAACGAAACAATGTGCGTGTCATTACTAAAGCCCACGCAACACGTGTTAATATAGAAAACAAGCACGCAGTGGGCGTGGAGTTTTGCCGAAACGGTCAAAGCCAGATGGTTCGGGCAAATCGCGATGTGATTTTGGCAGGGGGGGCAATAAATTCGCCACAACTTTTGATGTTATCAGGGATTGGACCCGCACAACATCTGCAAGATCACGGTATACCCGTACAGTTTGATAACCCAAATGTTGGCTGCAATTTGAATGACCACATTGGCATTAACTATACATGGCAGGTCAGTGTCCCGACATACAACGATATTTTACGCCCTTGGTGGGGGAAACTTTGGGTCGGTTTGCGCTATTTCTTGACCGGCCGTGGCCCACTTGCAAAGTCGATCAATCACGCAGGTGGTTTTTTTCGCACGTCGCCAGATCAATCCAGATCAAACATGCAAATATATTTTCAGGCATTTTCGACGGTCATTCCCCGTGTCGGGGAACGCCCCTTGTTAACGCCAGATCCGTATTCAGGTCTGTCGATTGGTTTGTCAAATTGCCGGCCCACCAGTCGTGGTAAAATAGAATTACGCAGTGCGGATCCATTTGCCCCACCAAAAATTACTGCAAATGCTTTGTCGACGGATCAAGACGTGACCGAAATGTTGGCAGCCGTTAAGGAGCTTAGGAATATTGCCAACCAATCGCCACTGAAGGAGATTCTGGTAGATGAGCTAAGACCAGGTCTTGATGTTCAAACTGATGAGGCCCTCATCAATGACTTCCGAGAGCGATCTGGGACCGTTTATCACCCAAGCTGTACAGCCCGCATGGGGCTTGATGTTAGCCAATCCGTTGTAGATCCAAACATGAAAGTCCATGGAATAGATGGACTCAGAGTGTGTGATGCCTCGGTCTTTCCTACCTTGATCGCAGGAAACACCAACGCCCCCAGTATTCTGGTCGGATGGTTGGGAGCAGCCAAGATACTAAATTCTTGATCTGGTTGGTGTGTTTTTTTGAGAGGTACGAACTTTACAAGCAACAGGTCTAGGGTTTTTGATGAAATGTTGATGTAACTTATGATTACAAATCCGACCCATGTCCTGTTGGGAACTACTTATGACAAATCGCTTCCCGTCTCTTGGTTCGAGACAAAATTAGGACGCCAAGCCGTCGATCCCAACGCAACGCCGCCTTCTTTTTGTTCCAAAGTGGTACCGAGAAAGCCATACAAACGCACTTTTTACGATAAGATACGGGGCTTTGCCTTGATGTTGGGTTAGATGTATGAATGGATCAAAGGGTTCATACCCATGCCGCTTGCCTGTTCAGATAAGCCTCCGTTAGGTTGCGTGCTGTGGTCACAAAACGTGC
>RFXU01000116.1 GCA_009921505.1 Flavobacteriaceae bacterium | reverse complement strand
GGATTTTCTCGGTTTTCTTTGAATTGGTAACGAAGCCAGACCAATGTTATCGCTAAATACGACGCTTTGCAGATTTACTACGGCATTTTAATTGTGTAACTCCTCCGTAAGATTGGAGAGTATAAATATGATACATGGTGATACACTCATACTCCTTAAAACCGAGTGCTCGAAACGCCACTTTATTTACGACGGAGCTGTAAGCGACGATAATATTATCGCAGTCCTGTTTGATGACGGGAAATCTATCTCCGTTGATCTCGCTCCAAGTGCAAAAAGCATAAATGTCAAAACTTCTTATTCGACCCTATACAGTGCCTTCTACGATCTAGATGAGCAACTCTCAGGCTTAGCAGCATAATCACCCCCCTTGACAGGCATTGGCATCACCATGATTATGGTGAGCCTCAATAAATGTGGAGTTAGGCATCATGCAAACGGACCTTCAAGCTGCGATTGAACGGATCCAAAAAAGCAAAACACCAATCGATGAGGTTGGTGACATCGTTTTGGAAAAAGGTGGATTCTGGAACCCTACTGAGGCGGCGGATCCAACAAAGCTGTTCACCATCCATCTGCTTGGTATTCAGGGGAATGGCATCGGTTCCGCAGCGGCTTTGGACGATTGGCTCAGGAAAGCAGCAAAAGAGCTGCGTGATCTCGCGACACTGGAGCATTCCAACTAGCTTTTGCTATTCCCTTCCGACGTCATCTTTGCCAAAATCATTTTAGTGGGTCTGTAGCTCAATTGGTTAGAGCAGAGCGCTCATAACGCTTTGGTTGGGGGTTCAAGTCCCTCCGGACCTACCAAAATACCCGAAACGGAATTGGCTCTCACCCATGTTGGCAGCGGGACTATCCAGGCGCTTACCAATGACTTTCCAGGATGAGACGTCGATATGGAAAGCATTTTACATCACAAAAACAATAACCTAGACGTGAACTTTCCAACTTTCCAAGCAACTTTCACTCCTAAGAGATGTGCCTTTATTTTTCGCGTGTGTCGTTAATATTTTCCAGCTGGGTTCCGTGAGTCAGATGGACAGGGTTGATGCAGCGCCTATTGTGACACTTGTGGCGGACAACATCATCATCGCTTGGGATGAGCGCATTTCCAGCCCAGTATATGAGTTGATAGGCATAGACCTGTTTGCCATTGATACTCATGCGGCGTGCTCTTTGTCGTGACGCTTCGAGGCAGCCATCATCACATTTTATGGCACCATCCAACAGATTGCTTATCGTTTGTGCTGTTTCAGCGCCATCTTCGATGACAGATGCCCACCAGTCTCTCTCCGCTGTTCGCGTGAGTTCGAAGAGATCATCCCTGAAAAACCTTCGCAAACGTTGCTCTACTCCACTGAGCCAAGCCTGGCAGGTTTGATCAGAAAGGAGTTTCATCTTCAGGCCTTGGCGCGCTACGCTTTAGCTGTTCATATTTGATCCCAAACCCAATCTCTTCGAGCGCCGGGCCAAGAACTTCGTTCAAATGCGCCTCAATAGACTGCCGATATTGAGGCAGGGTCAGCATGCCGCGCTCCGGATTGGCGTCCGGATGGTAGAATGCCCAAGCGGGACCGCGCCCACCCCAGGCAAACTTTTTCTTTTTCCACCCGAGACGGTCAAAGCTGTACTTGGAGGCGTTTGGATTACGATGCGCAAAAAATTCGACAAGCTTATTAGCATAGCGTACGGGCACAAAGCGCACGCGGTGTTCGTTAAGAAACTCTTCAAGCATTTCTTCGACAATATCTGGAGAAAGTGCATTGATCTCTTTCATTACTTCTGTCGCGAGTTCATTCACATTCAGCGAATATGGATTGAAGAGTGGCCCTTGTTTGCGTTGCATAAGTGCGTGATACAATTCAGCGATAGCTTGATCAGACGCATATGTCACATTTACCTCACGGACTAAGTCGATGAATGCATCATATTGTTCTCCACCTGCGGCATATCCTTCATGGTCCACGTGCATAATATAGAAACGTCGATCCCCAGGCTCTAGCCAGATAGGTTTGTGGTTTGTTGTCAAAATGAAGCAGCACCGATGATCGATCGGCTCGATATCTTTACCCTTACTTTCCGCCATAGTTTGGCGTTCAGAAATGAGGGTCTTGAGCTTATTGCCATCATCAGAGTTCTGGGCGACTTTGACTTCTTCTGCATAGATAAGCTTTTTCAAAAGTATAGGTTTGTTAAACCGACTGATAATTGGCTTGATCCCCTGCTGCTCCGATGAGTTAGCTTCGCCGAAGAGCTTCTTTACGATCGAGGCAAGCGTTGATTTGCCAGTCCCATGTTTTTCTGAGAACAGAAAGATTGCCCAAGAAGGCTTATCTGCCTCATTTTGCAGGCACCACGATAGCCAATCAAGGAATAATTCCCGTTCAGACGCATGCTTTAAAATGAAGCTCAAAAAGCGTTCAAAGACATCCATTTTTGGCTTTACGTTTTTGATCGATCGATAGCCTGGCTTTTGCCATTCATTGATACTATACAATCCGCCCTCAAATTTTAGGCGTGTATTCAGCCCTGGGTCAGAGAGGGTGCGTCCGTTCCAAACTGGGATATTCATACCAGGCTCGGCAATCGGGTTATTTGTCAAAGCATCTAGCATTGCCTTGAGCTTCTCCCGGCCGACCTCATAATTCGGAAAGGTCGCGCGTATTTTATTGTAGATGACAATTGTGAGATCAGAGCGCGTTATAGGTTTATCTAGCTTGTCGATCTCGAAGAAGACAAATTCGCGCCGCACAAACTGCGAAGAGAGATAGCGCAGCACATCAATGTCCGTATGAACGATTTCATTACCATCTTCATCGACAGGGACAAACACTTCTTCATCCTTGAACGGATAGTTAAAGAGACCCTGCGATTGTCGGGCTTCAAGCTCGAGAAACCCAGCGCTTTCGGCCGCATCATCCAAGGCCATGTCTTCGATTTCTTCGTCGCTCAGCTCATGACCTAATGTGTCCTGTATCGCCGCACGCACTAACTCATCATCCAAGTCAAGCGGACGAAAGTCGTCCTTGTCCTTAATGCTCATCTATCGCCTTCATTTTGCAATACTTGAACAGTGACCGAAGTCTCCCAAAAGCTCAATGAGTTCACTCAAAATATTTGAAAGCGGGACTAAAAATATTTAAGCAGCGAGCTTCATGATCTCAGGGCTTGTCCATAAATGAAAAAGGAAAACGAGATATCACACTAAGCTACGATTTCTCCGTAAACGCATAGTTCTATTTAGCCAAATTTTATCTGAAATTTTATTTATCTTGGACCTAACCGTTAGGCCCAAGATATTTATTTCAATTCATCCAAACATGTCTGAGGTGATGCCTGAGTACCAACCAATAGACTCTTCATAAGTTGCTTTGCGTAGCGCCGCGTCCTCGCCAGTTTGCGAGACGAAGCCATCGACTTTCGCAATTTTTTCGTCTGTTGCTTGGTAGGTGGCACCGACTTTGACGCCGTTATCAGTGTCAATCAATGACCAACATGTGTTTGAGAACTTCGCTGGGAAGACTTTTGACCCTGTCAAAGCGCCGCGAACAGCCATTGCTGCGACTTTAGCCTGGCTATTTGCTGAGAAGCCCGATTTTGGCATATCCCCTTGCGCTGAAGCGTCCCCAAGAACGTGAATATTCTCATCAATTCGGGATTGCATCGTATGTCCATTGACTGGTGCCCAATTTCCTTCAGTAATGCCTGCTATCTCGCAAATTCGACCCGCTTTCATCGCGGGGATAACGTTACATACGTCAACCTTTTCGACGTTACCATCGATTGTGACTGTCATCGCGCCAGCATCCACTGAAACCTTGTCAGCACCAAAATCGGGTCCAATGCGTTCGATCATCCCTGCATAATTCGTATTCCAGCCTTCTTCAAACAAGGCTTGCTTTGAGAATTTCTCTTTTGGATCGACAATCAAAATTTTAGCAGTCGGGTTTTCTGCTTTTAACTTATGTGCAATCATCGAAACGCGCTCATATGGCCCAGGAGGGCAACGATACGGGTTAGGCGGGGCAACCATCGCAAATGTACCGCCTTGTGGCATCGCTTCGATTTGAGCTTTTAACAGCTCTGTTTGCGACCCTGCCTTATATGCATGTGGCATCGCATTTTGTGTTGAAACGTCCCAGCCTGGAACAGAGCCATCAACAAAGTCGATCCCTGGCGACAAAATCAGACGATCATAGTTCAAGGACGTTCCACCAGCCAAAGTGACCGTCCGCGCATCGCGGTCAATACCTACCGCCCAATCGTGTACAACATTTATTCCATAAGCAGAGGCCAGTGTGCCATAGCTATGTGCGATGCTATCCAAGCTGCGAAAGCCGCCAAGATAGAGATTTGAGAAAAAGCAGGTGTAATAGCTGCGTGATGGCTCCACCAATGTAACATCGATTTCGCCTTTGCTATCTTTGGCAATGTAACGCGCTGCTGTCGCGCCCCCTGCGCCACCACCAATGACGACAACCTTTGGTCGACCGTGGCCGCCCGCATGAACATAAGGTGCCGCGAGCGTTGCAGCAGCCGTTGTTCCAATAAAGCTTCTTCTTGTTAGTTTCATCGTTTCCTCCCTAGTTTTAAGTATTGTTATAGTTCAGAGAAATATGCAGCGAGTGCTGCAATTTCTTCATCCGAAAGACGCCCTGCCATCAATTGCATGACAGGATGTGGTCGAATTTTTATTTTATAGGCGTGCATGGCCACAACAAAATCATCCACGGGCCAACCAGTTATTGACGGAATACCTTTGTCTGTTCCATCACTTTGGTGACATGTCTTACATTCAGAGCTAAGATATTCACCGTATTCTGTATCACCAACGATTGCCAAAATTTCTGGTGCAAGTGCAACCTCAGGAGCAATTGCCGTTGGTTGCGCTTCTGGGATGTTTGCTGGATTATCTGAATAGAAGCGCAAAAATGCGAGTAGATCGTCGCGATCTGTTTTATCTTTTATGCCGCGGAAATTCATCCGTGTATCGCTGACAAGCGCTTTTGGATTTTCAATATAGGCATCTAAGCTTGCCAAATCCCATTTAAGCCCGTCAGCGCCCGCGCGCGACATCCCTTTTGAATACTTCGTATAATCAACGACGCCACCTGCAGCACGCCCAAACAATGAATTTAGATGTGGTCCGACACGGTTTTTAGCGTCTTGACCAATTTGATGACATGCAGCGCATTTTTGGAAAATTTCACGCCCTTTCTCGGCGTTACCAATATCATCCGCGCTGGATGACGAGGCTATACCCACCACGATTACGAATGTCAAAAAAAGGCTTTTTCTCAAACTTTAAACCACTTCTCTACTTTTTACATTCACATATCTAGATCCGTATGAATTATGGAGGAATTTAATTACAAAGCAACATTAAATTCTCACGCAGACGCTATTACGTAAAAACGCTCTTTTTTACTTATCCATGTGAGTGATTTATTATTTTGCCAGTTACCTTCAGCGCCAAAAAGGACAGAGCCCATCTCATAGATTGTCAGAAATCAAACCTCTCTTCGTTTTGATCTGCAATTCCTCGAGTGTTGTGTTGTTCGCGATACCCATATTGATAGTCTTTCAGGGTAAACCTCGCATCCTCCCAATCATGCTCATAGCTGGGCATGTATTCGTTAAAGATACTGGCAGTGCCTCGCTTTGGACCTCCTCTCAAATGAAGTGTTTGAACGACATTTTTTGGCAGATCCCAGTGATGGCAGAGGGTATTTAGGATAACGTGGCATCGATCATTACTTATGTCTGTGAGCACATGTGCATGATCTGCTGTAGCGTTGTTATCTGCCTTCAGGTGGATCCTGTGGATCAGAGTATTGGGGGAATTTTCAAATATGCGGTCGACTAAAGCAAAGTGCTTTGGGATCCCCTGACTGCTCCTCTGTCTCTGTTTGGCATAGGCCTCACGAAAGCGCTTTGGACGCTCTGCATAGTATTCTACCCTCTGGGTGTGGCTGATGTGGAAGGACAGTTTAATGCGTCCTGATGTAAAGACCTGCAGGCTATAGCCTTGGTAGGTTTGTAGGGTTTCTAGGGATAATTTGGGATCAT
>RFXU01000115.1 GCA_009921505.1 Flavobacteriaceae bacterium | reverse complement strand
ACACCTTTAGGGCCACAATTATTTGTGGTCCTCTTTTATTTTGGAATATTTATTGCTTAAGCTTTGTCGTATAACTTGAAAAAATCAACCAGTCAAAGTCAACCGAGAGAACCCGATGAGCGACACAGACGGAGCTAAGAACGCAAACCAAACAGAAGAGAGTATTGATGTTGAAGAAGAGTTGAACTCGCGCAACAGCTCTGAGTTTGCGTTTAAACTCGTTAACTCTGTCAAATCTATGAATATGGGTGAAATCTCTTATCACGAGTTGGCAAATATTTTTATTTCCGCTGAAGAGTTGAAGTGTTTGTATTTGTTCGTAAAAGCGCTGCCTTATTCACCAATTACTGCTATATATCCTGAGACGCCGTTTTTGTTTTTCAAAGGTGTTCCCATGCCACGCGCTTTCGACATGTCTGAAGAAACAGCAATCAGCCTAGAAAATTTTATGAAGGGGCAAAACAGCAGTTATTATGATGGCCTCAGACTTCACGATTTAGATCAAGGCTATTTAGATGCTTACGAAAGTGCACTCAGAATTTACAATGACTTGATCGAAAAAACTCGAAATTCCTATCACGAAAACGTGAAACTTGCAAAAAACCAAATCTTTGAAATTTCGGCAGTATTAGTTTGCGTATTTGTAATTTTCTTGACGCTGTTGGGTATAAGTTAGCGGTCTTGCACAAGCAGGATTGGTAGCTGTTGGTGTGCAAAAAAACGTGAATATCGATGTCCGGTCATAAAATTCACTGACCAATACATTTTTGAATTAAAGAAATTCTTTGTGCCCGTCCAATAAGCCTCACGTGATAAATTCGGAAAATATTTTTCTCGAACTTTTGGAGGAGCACATTCTTTGCAAAGGATGCTTTCTAATTCTTGTAAAGTCGGTAATCTCCAATTTCCGCCCAATTGCTCGCTAGCTTGTCGAATGGCTTCCTTAATTTCAGACTGGTTCAATTTAACAATACTACCCAAACAGGACTTTTTCTCGTTATCCCATCTTTGTCCGACAGTGCATTTTAACCAAATTATGTTATTTCTAACATCTTTTACCATATGCCCTTCATCAAAAAATTGGGCATTTGCTGATCCGCTTATAAATAATAGCAAGATTGCAAGTTTCAACATTTTGTATTCTGATCCTTTTTTGGTAGTATGCAGGAAACGTACCACAAAAAATATTCCTGAGTAGGGACAAATGGTACATTTATTGAATATCAGTTTTAGTTTTTATGGAGAAAGCTAATGGATTTAGCATCACTCATCGGCTTCCTAGGTGCAGTCGGTATGATCGTCGCTTCTATGGTAATGGGTGGCGGCATCGCGCCATTTATCGATAACCAATCAATCTTAATTGTGTTTGGGGGTACATTCTTCGCAGTCATGTACGGAAACCCGCTTCCAGTATTTTTAGGAAGCTTTGGTGCAATGTCCAAAGCGTTTTTACCTCCTGTAAAGAAGATGGATGAAACTGTTGAGCGTATGGTCGAACTTGCAGCGATGGCGCGTAAAGATGGAATGATGGCGCTTGAGGGGCAACCTGTCCCTGACAAATTTTTCGAGAAAGGCATGCAAATGCTTGTTGATGGTGCAGATGAGCAAAAGCTCGTGAAGCAAATGAAATCTGAAATTGCTTCAATGAAGGCTCGACATGAAGCAAATCATGGCGTTGTGCAGGGTTGGGTGGACGTTGCCCCCGCAATGGGGATGATTGGTACTCTCATTGGTCTTGTTTTGATGCTTGGCAATATGGGCGACCCAAAATCGATTGGACCGGCGATGGCCGTCGCGCTTTTGACCACATTGTATGGGGCTTTTGTTGCGAACGTTTTATTCGCGCCTATCAAAGGCAAATTAGAATACTACACGGCCTACGAAATCACATACAGAGAAATTGTTTTAGAGGGCCTTCGCGGAATAGCACGCAGTGAGTCACCACGCAACATTCAAGATAATATGGCAGCTGCGTTGCCACCGAAACTTCAAGCTAAATTTGAAGTCGCCGCGTAATTTGAAGACAGCTCTAATGAAGAAAGTTATTCGAGATGGCTGAGGAAGTCTTAGACGAAGAAAAGGAAGAGCAGGATTGCCCGAAATGTCCGCCGGCCGGTGCGCCGGCTTGGATGGCAACATTTGCAGACATGGCCACCTTGTTGATGGCTTTTTTCGTGCTTATTCTTTCATTTGCCGAGTTTAATGTCCCTAAATTTAAACAAATTTCTGGTTCGTTGCGTGAAGCCTTTGGTGTTCAAAAAGTTGTGCCAGTTGTTGAACAACCAAAAGGTACAACTGTAATTTCGCTGGAATTCAGTCCTAACCCGACGCCTTCTCTCTCGACAACGCTGCGTCAGGATACAACTGAGCTGCAAAAACCAGAATTGGATTTGAAAACGAAAGAAGAAGACGCGCCTGAGGGAAGCGGCAAAGACAAAGATAAAGAGTCTGATTTTGATGGTGCCGGAGGAGAAGGTGCTGAGCAATTGGATGCTACAGAGTTGGCTAAACAACTTAAAAAGGCGATCGATACTGGAGAAGTAACAGTCGAAACACTTGGCGAAAATGTTGTCATCAACTTTCCAGAGGAAAAAACGTCTGCTGAAAATTTGCAAACAATGATTTCACAGGCTCTTGAAGCCCTTAATGTAGCGCGTCAACAGTCTGGAGCGTCCGAGACGGAAGTACTTTTCGGTGGAATTGAAGCGGAATTGCAACAACTCGCTGCGTCAATGGACGCGTCTGATCCTAAAGACGGTCAGGGGTCTGGCGGCTCCTCGGCTGAAGAATTTGAAAAAATTCAAAATGCATCCAGAACTACGGAAGAGCTGACTGTTGCGCTCAGAGAACAAATTGATCAAGGGCTTGTGACTGTTGAGCAACGCGAAGACACTGTATTCATCACGGTCGGGTCTGGTGGCGCGTTTCCGTCGGGAACGGCAGATTTGACTGAAGAAGCACGACGAATCTTAGATCGTATTGCACTCGCATCGATGAGCCCTGAGGGCCAAATTACAGTCACAGGCCATACGGACAACGTGCCCATTTCAAATGCACAATTTAGAGATAACTGGGATTTAGCGGCAGGTCGCGCGGCGAGTGTCGTTCAAGCGATTGTTCAGACGGGGCTGATTAATGGTGATCGGCTTTCAGCTGTTAGCAAGGGTGAAATGGCGCCAATAGCAGATAATACCACAATGGCTGGGCGAGAAGAAAATCGTAGAATTGAGATTGAAATAACATACTAAACATAAATTTTTTATTTTTGTGTCGTTAGTATCTGTGAGGAGTTTTAAGTCTATGGTTGAGGTTTCAAAGCCAGATTATTTAAGTTTGGTGAATAAAGGCGGGTCAGGTTTTAACGTTTCAGAAATTGTTACGTCTTTGGTTGCAGCTGAAATTGCACCAAAAAGAGCTATGCACGAAACCAAGCAAGAAAAATCTGAGAATGCTATTTCTGGTCTAGGATATTTAAACTCACAAGCCACGCTAACGAAAAGTAAGTTTGATCAATTGGCGAGTGATAAATTCTACGCGGTTTCGTCGTCGAACACATCTGGGATTACGGCTAAAATTACTGACGAAATGAAAGCTGTCGTTGGCAATAGATCAATCACTAACGTCACTACCGCTAAAAAAATGATATTTGAATTTTCTGGATTCACAAGTTTGACTGCAACTCATTCAGCAAATTTAACAATTGATTTCGGCACTTGGACCAAAACAGCGCCTGCGAGCAGTGCTTCCACAAACGCATTCGCATCCGGTAAGTCGTACCTTGTAACGAGTAAAATCGAGGGTGCTGAATTTGATTTAATAAAAAATGATACGACAGTTAACTATAATTCCGGTGGAGAGATACCTTCAGGAACGATTATTACGATTAAAGATGGACGAAGTGGTACAATCACAAATTCTTTTTTGAAAGAAGTTGATTATTATGCGTTCTCGGATGCTGATACATCTACGCAGGACACCCTTAGTTTCACCGGAAAAACTTTGAATCAAATTGCTGCTCTTTTTGAAACAAAAACTGGGCTTACTGCTAAGGTAGTTGATGTTGACGGTAGCGGATCAAATTATTCATTAATTGTTTCAAGTGAATTAACTGGAGCAAAACGAGGTTTTAAGATTGAGGGAGATGACCGTTGGTTGACCCCAGGGATTACGTCAAATACCAACAAATTTAGCCAAATTTCAGAGGACTCAAAATTCACCCTGGATGGCGTTTCCATCACTCGAACCACAAATACAATTACGAATGTTATTGAAGGGGTAGAGATAGAACTGAAATCTGATTTTACATCGAACGCAATAATCAACACAAGTAGATCCGATACTGCCGTTAAGAAAAATGTTAATGATGTGATTGCGTCTTTGAATGAATTTAAAGCCGAAATTGATCGACTGACATATATTGACGTTGAGGGAGATAACAATGGTCCACTTGCGATGGATCCATCTGTAACCAAATTGAAATCAGATTTCAAAAAATTGGCTGTTACGGCACTTTTAGGTTATGGAAATTCTCCGATTTATCTTTCTCAATTGGGTATCAAAACCAATGATCAAGGAAATTTTTATTTGGATGAAACTATGTTTTCAAAAACGTATTCGAGTAATCCAGAATATTTTTTAGCACTTAAAGATGATAATCTGTCAACAGATAATCAGGCGATTTCAGTAAAAAAATCTCAGTTTACTAACATAGAGGAGGCAACTTATAATATTACTGACCCAAATTCTGATGGAAATTATGTTATTACGAAGTCAGGGTCATCGTCTGGTTCTTCACTCCTCAAAGTAGCATACAATGGGGGAAGTCGATTTACGTCTACCCAGTTTCCTGGGCTACAAATTGAATCTTCAAGTGCTAATCCCGCCGCATTCAAGCTCTATTCTGGTAAAAGCTTTTCAAAAAAACTTTCAGAATTGATGTCGGCTGCATTAGCAATGAACTCATCTCTCAATAGCGCAAAAGAAAGCTACAAACTCACAAAGCTTGATATAACTGAACGCCTTGCGAAACTCGATGTGCGTGAAAAACTCTTGACTACACAATACACCGAGCGATTTGGTGCAATGGAACAAGCCATGAGCCAATTTAACAGTACCAAGACATTGCTGGATAATTTTGTTGAGTCTTGGAAAAAACAAAAATAGCTAAAGTCCGTATTTTTTTATTTTCTCTATTAACGTTGTCCGCAATAATTTTAAATCTTTTGCCGCCTCGCTTGAATTTCCGTCGTTTCTATCTAGCGCCGCTTTTATTAGTACGATTTCGATGTCTCGCAACAGCTTACGAATATCGACGGAGTTATTTGAATTAAACCAATTCCTGAAGTCTTCGGGTTGTGGTGGGATTTTGTCATTTGATAAAGTCGTATCTCCGTCGGGAACTTGACCCAGTGTTTCGAAAGCTTCCCAGATTGAGTTTTGTTCTTCGCGTGAATCAATAACCTCAGGATTTATCGAAATTAAGAATTTATTTAGGTCATCTTTTGAAATTGTTTGAGATGGAAAAAACGTAATTGCACGCTCAATGACATTTCGGACTTCGCGAATATTTCCAGGCCAAGAATGTGTTTTTAGGCTCTCAATTGCCTCATCGGTGAAATTTGGGCGCTGTTCCGAGGAATTTCGTAACTTCAAATTAAAAAAATGGTCAATGATTTCCGGTATATCCTCGACGCGGCTTGAGAGGCTTGGAACATCAATTGGAAAAACGTTAAGTCTAAACAGCAAATCTTCGCGAAACTTATTTTCACCCACCAAGTTTTCCAGATTTTTGTGCGTGGCGCATACTATTCTAACATCTAGACCTATTTCTTTATCGCCTCCGACGCGTGATATTGTCGACTTCTCAAGAACGCGAAGTAATTTAGTTTGGAGATTATGGGGCATATCTCCTATTTCATCTAAGAATAATGTGCCTTTATTTGCCTGTTCAAATTTGCCTTGAGTGGTTTTTATCGCACCAGTGAAGGCACCTTTCTCAAAACCAAAGATCTCTGCTTCTATCAATTCGCTTGGAATTGCGGCACAATTAAGCGCTACGAATTTTCCCTTTCGTCGGCTTTC
>RFXU01000114.1 GCA_009921505.1 Flavobacteriaceae bacterium | reverse complement strand
TGAAAGCCTACTTGCTTCAATTGGGATTCACTCGCAGCCTGCGCCAATAATAAGTTGCACCCTTTTGGACCATCGCCATCGGGACCGATAACCACCCATCGTTTACTTTTTGAAAGTTCGGTATCCTCAATTAGTTTAAAACCGAGTACCCGTGAGTAGTATTCTATGGCTTCGTCATAATCTCTGACAAGCAAGGAGATCTGACCAATATGATTGTTCATGTTTAAAAAATTTATCTAAAAGCTCGCTTGTATTAGTCGAACGACATAAAGATCAATGATCTCGATTAGGATTAAGGCAATGATGATGATCTCTAGTCGACTACTTTTATTATGATCTAAAATATCTTTGAATAGATCTAGCTCTTCTTTGATTATCGAATTTCGCTCATAAATGTATTGATACCGGTCTTTTAAGTCAAAGGTTTGTTTGAGTTCGATGTTTAATCGATTCAAAGCCTCATTTTCCCAGGTAATGTCCGGGGCGTTAAAGATGTAGAGGTTTTCAAAAATTTGATTCTTTACATTCAATACCCGGCCGATGAACATTTTGAGTTTTTTTCTAGACAATCGCAGCGAACCTGTTTGCTCGAGTTGTTTTACGTATTGCCGAGTTTCATCCAGGATGTCATCGGTAATTTCGAGATACTTATCCAAGGCCACAGATTGTGAGGTATTCAGCATGACAAGTCGGATGAATTCCGGGCTCAAATCATTCAATATAACCGAGTTAAAATCAACTTTTTGAGCCTGCTCGGATACGGTGATTTTGATGGTCTCATCCAGTTCGTGATTGCCCCACATCGGTGCATTAGGGTCGATAATTCGTATAATTTCATTGATTTCACTTGGAGTGAAATTGAAAAAGGACAACACCCCATACTGAAAAAGGTAGGCATATTTGTTCTCTTGTGTTCTGATGAAAACTTCATCCGAGTCGGAGAATAAAATGTCATATGATTGGAAAAGTGCTTTACATTTTCTGATGTTTAAGCTTATAGAGATTTGAATAGCGACGACTGAATATTGGGTCATAGTCAAAGTAATTAATGCAAGTGTTAAAGTAACGCTATATAGGAGATAATTTAGTAACTTTCAACCTAAACTTGTTTTCATGGCGCAATATACTTTGCATATCAATGGAGCGACCCGTACTGTGGATGTCGACCCAGCTACCCCAATGTTATGGGTTTTAAGGGACCACTTGAATCTGGTTGGCACTAAGTTCGGGTGCGGCATAGCCCAATGCGGGGCCTGCACCATTCATATAAATGGTGTTGCGGTGCGGTCCTGTCAATTGCCAATTTCTGCAGTGGGGAGTAGTAAAGTATTGACCATAGAAGGACTTTCTGAGCATGGGGATCACCCAGTACAATTGGCTTGGATTAAACAAGATGTACCTCAATGTGGCTATTGTCAATCGGGCCAAATCATGACGGCTACGGCTTTCCTCCAGCAAAACCCTAATCCAACAGACCAAGAAATCGAGTCGGCGATGGCGGGTAATATTTGTCGTTGCGGGACCTATCTGCGCATCAAAAAAGCGGTAAAGGATGCCGCAGAAAACCTTTAAATCCAGCATCATGAGCAAGCAAAAGGTAGATCAAGGAAGAAGATTTTTTATTAAGAGCAGCCTGTTGGCTGGTGGCGGGATGATGTTGGCCTTTCCTTGGCTAGAGTCTTGCAATTTTTCCCCGGAGCAAGTCAAGGCTATGCCCAAAGAATGGTTCGAGATTAATGGTTATTTGAAAATTGGTGAAAATGGGCTGATCACCATTATGTCGCCTAACCCAGAGATCGGTCAAAACGTGAAAACGTCCATGCCTATGCTCATTGCGGAGGAATTGAACTGTGATTGGAGCGACGTTATCGTGGAGCAAGCGCCACTGAATTCGAATAAATTCTTTCACCAAATGGCGGGAGGGAGTACCTCGATTAGCGCGGCATGGACCCCATTAAGAAAAGCCGGGGCAACTGCATGCCAAATGTTAATTACTGCCGCCGCCGCCGCCCTTGAGGTCCCAGCAGAAGAATTAAACGCCGAACTGGGGTTCGTCCATCACCAAGCCTCAGGTCGAAAATTGGGATTTGGGGAGGTCGCTTCGGCCGCCGCCCTGCTCGAGGTGCCCGAGGAGGTAACCCTTAAGCCAATCAATGAATTCAAGATCATAGGTACTTCCAGAAAAAATGTGGACAGTAAAAAAATTGTCACCGGGGCTTCGCTTTTTGGTATTGATTACAAGGAAGAAGGCATGCTTTATGCTGGGGTGATTCATCCGCCAGCTTTCGGTTTAAAAATTAAATCATTTGACGCTTCCAGAGCGCTGGCACTGCCAGGAATCGAGGCGGTATTCCAATTTGAAAATTATCGTGAAGGCCAGGCCAAAGGGGCTTTTGACATCAGTGCACACCAAACTCAAATAGCGGTTGTCGGTCGATCCACTTGGGAGGTTTTTCAGGCCAAAAAACTTGTGGAGGTAACCTACGAGGAAGCAGAGGAGGTCATTAATAAGATGAGCTTTTTCGGTGGTAGAACCCTAGAGACTAGATGGCCAGCAGGATTGGAAAACACCGCTGACCACAAGAAAGCAATGAACCAGGCCGAGGCCAAAGCGAAAGTCGTGCGTCAAGATGGCAATCCTGACGCTCAGTTTAATGCCGCGGACCAGGTGCTCGAAAGAACCTATTACGCGCCATATTTGGCCCATAACACCCTAGAACCTTTGAATTTCTTTGCTGAAGTCACTGATGAGTCAGCACGATTTGTGGGCCCAATTCAACTGCCAGAGATTCTCGAGCCAGCACTGGCCGATCGATTTGGACTGCCTTTAGACAAGGTAGAGATCATGATGACCCGAATCGGGGGTGGTTTTGGTCGGAAACTCTACGGTCACTTCATGCTTGAGGCAGGGGTGATTTCAAAAACTGTAGGAAAACCCGTAAAACTGGTTTACACTCGAGAAGACGATATGACGGCAGGCGCTTATCGTCCGAGCTATCAAGTGACTTATCGCGCCGCGATTAAAAGCAATAAGGCCACGGCCATCCATGTGATTGCCGGGGGAATTCCGGAAAGCCCATTGGCGGCAGATCGTTTTCCAGCTGGCGCTTTTGACCATTACAAAGCTGAATCATGGACGATCGATTCAAATATCACAACAGGAGCTTTTAGGGCGCCCAGATCTAATTTTATGGCCAGTGCTGAGCAGAGTTTTCTGGATGAACTTGCAGAGCAAATCGGTAAAGATCCCATAGCCTATCGCCTCGAATTGCTGGAGCGTGCCGCCAGCAGTCCCGTGGGTGCGCGTAATGATTATGATGCCGAGCGTTACGCCGGTGTATTAAAACTCGTAAAGGAAAAATCAGGGTGGGATACTCCAAAACCGGGAGTGCATCGCGGGGTGGCAGCCTATTTTTGTCATCGATCTTACGTAGCCAATGTGGTTGATGTCGTTATGGAAAATGGACGTCCCGTAGTGGATAAAGTATATGCGGCCATCGATTGCGGGGTGGTCATTAACCCAGATGCGGCGGCGAATTTGGCCGAAGGGGGGAGTGTCGACGGTATCGGTCATGCACTTTATTCTCAGCTCACTTTTTCACAGGGTAAGCCTGATCAGGACAACTTTGACGCCTACAGACTTATACGTCATAATGAAGCGCCGAGAGATGTGGAGGTGCATTTTGTGCCCTCAGACATCGACCCTACAGGAATGGGAGAACCCCCATTTCCTCCGGTTATGGGGGCTTTAGCCAATGCCCTATACAAGGCAGAGGGTAGACGATTGTACAAACAGCCCTTTACTGGACCACAGGTGTAAATAATAATTATTACGATTTACCAAGAATTTTATTCGTGGTTACTGCGAGTCTCTTGTGGTTATCCCGCCGTTTCGAATCCCACTGGTGTCTGCGCGACTGCCTTTTTCGGTCCTTAACCTTGTTATTCTTAAAAAAACGTTCGCTCTGGATTGAATTAACCATAGCAATTTGATGATTAAAACAGCCATCAAAGCCTATTTTCGATAATTAAAATCGGGATTTAGTCCCTTCGAAGTTAGCGTTTTATGAGGCTTTGATACTGATCGATCGTATCGATATCGATTAGAGATCCGGGATTGGCTTGGACTGCAGTTGCCTGTTTGCAGTTTGCCTGAATCACGTATTTGGCGCCTTGATCTCCGGTTAGTTCTGTCAACGCCTCAAAGTGTTCGGATTTAAAAACAGTTGGAATACCACGCCAATTTTCATCAGAAGCTGATTGAACAATACTAAACTCTGAACGCTGTGCTTTTTGAATGAGGTTTTTGTAATGCGCAATATCAATCAGGGGTTGATCCACGGCACAAATCATAATGGCTTCCACTTCGCGACCGCTGGTTATTATGGCTTGTACACCCGCGGCGATGGAATGACCCATCCCTTTGATGTAATGCTTATTAAAAATCAAGTTTAATTCTGTTTCATTCAGGGCCGCTTGGATAAGCTCAGCATGGGCGCCCAGCACGAGCGTAATGGGTCTGCCAAGTCCTTGCAATTGATTGATTTGATGTTGGATCAAGAGTTTTTGACCTATAGGCAATAGCGCTTTGGGTTGTCCCATTCTCGATGAGGTCCCCGCGGCCAGTAAGAGGATTTCGAGTTTAATCATGGATGGCTCCAGCTTTTTCTTTTAAAGGGATTAGCTTCGCCGAGCGGGTCACGGCCAAAATTTCTCCGATGATGGAAACTGCGATTTCATGAGCAGATAAGGCACCAATGTCAATCCCGGCAGGCCCCCGGAGCAGTTCAATAAAAGTATCATCAGTTTCAGGCCTGAAGTCCAAGAGCTGTGCGATGAGTTGCTCTCTTCTGCGGGCTGGTCCAAGCAGCCCAAGATAGGCTGGTCGTGTGTTGCTTAAGGCGCAAAGGTACTGCACATCCTTACTGAGATTATGAGTCATCAACATCACGGCGGATTCGGCGGTTATGGGTAACTCAGCTACCTGATCATAAAGTGGTGTAAGCAGATTTGCAGCCCCTGTGAAGTGCTCAATGGATTTTTGTTCGTCTGCGGGAGCCACTATCGTGACCTGCCACCCAAGTTTTTCAGCGAATTCTGAGAGCGCTACACTGTCGTGCTCAGCTCCAAAGATGAACAGTTCAAATAAAGCAGGCAAGTTTTGAGTAAAGACGGATTTTCCCTCAGGCCGGACTTTTGAGTGAATAGGAAAAACCTGATTCGACACTGTGATAAGACTCCCTGAATCAGGCTGAAGACCAATATCTATCTGATAATGGGTAGACACGCTCAGTGATCCGCGATTTTCGAGATGGTCGATGATGGATTTGGTCTCCTCAAGATTTAAGGCCATTGGTTCGATCAGCAAATGAAGAATGCCCTCACATCCTAAGCGGTATCGACCGTCATAAGTCATCATTTTGGGTTTATTCGTTTGAAAGACTTCCTGAGCCTGCAACTTTATTTCTTTTTCTACGCAGCCACCGCTCACAGCACCAATCATCTGGCCGGATTCCGTAATCATCATTCTGACACCAGGCTTTCTGTAAGAGGATCCGTTTAAAGACACCAGAGTCACCAGAACTACTTTCTGATTATGCTCATGGTAGGATAGATGAGCCTTTAAAAGCTGGTGTAATTCATGGGTCATAATACGAGATTATATTTTTAATTCAAGGGCCACTTGATCATAATATTCTTGCGTCACAACCTCCGTCCATGTGGTAGGTTGGGTTCCCCCATAAAGAGCTAAATAAGTTACGTCTTTTTCTTTAGAAGAGGAATGCCAATGTTCAGTTTCCTTTTCACAACGAATGATATCTCCTGTTTTCATGCGCACGGGTGCTTTCCCTTTTTCTTGATAGTAGCCTTCGCCGTCAACAACAATGAGTACTTGAACGGAAGAGTGATGGTGCCAATCCAGGGTTGAATTTGCTTTGAAAGTAGCCTTAGTGATATTATAGGCAAGGGTGCTGTCGCTCCTTATTAAAGGATTTAGCCAAGCCTCGCCAATATAATGAGTATTTGGAGCTTTAAACCCCTCTTCCAAATAAGATTTTAATTCATAATTCTGCCCATTTACGGAGGCCGAAAAAGCATAAAAAACAAGAACAATTAATATTTTCTTCATCATAAAGTTTAGTTTAAATAT
>RFXU01000113.1 GCA_009921505.1 Flavobacteriaceae bacterium | reverse complement strand
GCCCTTAACGCTGAAGGCAACTTCTTCACTGATAAACTTCCGTCGATTGTGAAAAACATCGCAGAGGGTGTTGAGGTTGGTAAAGGCGAAGAGGCAACACGCTCTGAGGTGCAGAACTATTCTCTTGGTGTTGCTAACGACGCGATAGATAGCGTTGAGCAGCGCATTTTGTCTAATAGCAATTTCACGCATTTTGATGTGACGATTGGCTCTGATACGGTGGGCATCGATGGCACAGATGCGAAGACTAAGACAGAAGCGATGACGGTCTACCGTCTCCACGAAGATAAGAACATGTTCGTGTTCAATCAGGCGTCGATCGTTGGCTTTGATGGAAGAACAACGCTGAACCTTGGTCTAGGGGTTCGCCATATCAATGATGCTGAGACAGTCATTATGGGAGCAAACGCATTTTACGACTACGAATTAGACAGCAAACATAAGCGTAAAGGTTTTGGCGTTGAGTTACTGACATCCATGCTTGAGTTCCGTGCAAACAAGTACAATGCAATATCAGGCACCATTAACTACAAAGGCATCGATGAGACGGCGCTTGACGGTCATGACATTAAGTTGTCTGCAAACATGCCCTACTTCTACTCATCAAACTTCTACTTCAAGCAAAGTGAGTTCAAGGACAATGCAGGCTACAGCACCAAAGCGGATGAGTGGGGTGTGCAAGCTGAAGTCGCCCCCAACCTAGTTCTTGGTGTTGCGTCCCAGAAGAAGACAGGTAGCTCAGCACAAACGGTTGCCTCCGTCAGCTACAGTATTCCACTCGGTGGACGCGCACAGCCCGCTAAGCAAATGCAAGACGGCGTGTGGTCAACTAAGCTAAAGCCGATCCGCGAAAAGCTGTATAAACCCGTACAGCGTGAAAACCGTATCATGAAAAAAGCCATCAAACTTGGCGTCACAGTAAGTGGGTATTAAGATGAAAAAGTCGTTAAAATTAATCAGCCAGTTATTGACAGCAACATCTTTAATGTTTTTTGGCACCTTTGCATTCGCCGCAAATCCTAATGGCGCAAACTTAGACTGTACTAGCAACATTGTTCCAGCAACCATTGCAAATGGTGGATGGGGTGAATGCGACGCAACACCTGACAGCATGTCCGTTAAGTTTTACAAACTAGGCCTTTGCACAAGCAAACCTGCTTACAATGATTATTCCGCTTGCACGTTCCTCTTTGAGAATGCGCAAGGTAAGGAAGTCACCCTGTCCAAGACGTTGAGTGATAATCTGGTTGATGGAGAAATTTCTATTCCAGAAGGTTCTTACAAGTACGCAATGTTGGTAATTGAAAAAACTATTGGCATCAAAAAGACTCTAAATTTTGATAACGCTGTTTCGGCTATGAACGGTACCACAGGTAAATATTGCAGAACTAATGGCAATCCAAAAGTTGAAGCTCCAACAGCACATAACCAAAGCCTTTGGTCTTGTACGAATAATGCATCTTCACAGGCGGTAACCTCCTGGCAGAGTTTCAACGGTTTTTTTAATGATAATTTTGATAGTAATGCCGCAATCGGCCCTGGCAACATGCCTTTCGTAGTTGGCCTGTATGACGAAGTGACATCCGCCGCGTCCAAGTTTGATGTCATTCTGATGGCCTCTGAAGGGACGCTGGCAAGCGTTGGTGTCGCATTAAACAACTATGGCTCTCCGTACGCGACAGGGAACGCTACCAAGATATGGGGTGTCCAGACATTTACTAATCCAGTCGTAATAGACGCTAACACATCTACTGTAGATTTGGGTTTTGCAATTGACGATGGGATGATGGCTGGCTTTGGTGGTTATTGTGCTAACGGTGGTAAGTGTATTGAGGCAGCAACGGTTACGAAATTTGAATTTCAAGTTACCACGAAATAGTGTGAAATATTAACTTGCAGATTGCGCCGCAGACAAAACTCCTTTTCTGCTTGGTGAGCTTGGACGTGTTTAGGAATAGGACGGCAATCATAGCGAATGAAATTAAGCAATTTCACTAGTGTAATAGTTTGATACATCAACGGCGACAAGACGACATGTCTAAAGACATGTGTTTGTCGTGCCGCCTAATTAGATTTTGTGCAGGGCGACATTTGTTAAGTTGTCACTTCATGTCGCTTTGTCGCTCAAGCTATAGATGTCTTCATTTACTTCAACTAATTTCAATGAAATCAGTGCTTTTCGCGCTCTCTGATGAGCGGTATTCTTACTTTTATCATTGTCGCCTGCATGTCGCCGCTTAAATTCATCGCGCCATTTTTCAAGGTGAACACCCTTAGTGGCGACATAGCCATTTGTCGCCGAATTAATCAAATGCTTCCCAGCAAAAAATAGTTCGCTGATCGAAATTTTTGGCATGATTTTGTCGATATGCCGCAGCATCTAGTAATGGGTTGACGCTGCGATACTAATTGTAGAATGTGGTGGTCAGGGGGACTGACTGAGCAGTTTGATCTTCTAGGGGGATGACCTGAGCTGCCACAGCGGTCGCCCCCGAACGAAACTCGCCGTCGAACACACATCATTTGTATACCTGCGTCGCTACACCCAAAGCAGTCGTTTTTCATCACAAATTGTGTGACACAGTCCTCAGCCCTAAGATTAACGGTCACAAGCAGATTACACCCGCAAACCAAACACCAATTTTCGCATAAGCATATGGTAAATATAATGTTGTCATAAAAATTATGTCGAAAAAAATGAGTTAGTTAATCTGAACGTCCTAATATTGATGACTGCAAAACTAATAATCATGACAGGGCCAATCAAAACGTCCTAATTGTCATGACGTCATTGGCTTATTTTTATGACAGGCTTTTGTTTTTTCCCTTTGAATTTTTAACTGCATGTTTGAAGACAGTAAAATCATTGCCTTCTGACCATTCCTTGTAAAGGTGCGATGCTGGGCCTGTTGGTGTCGCAATGCTAGTAATTTCGTATTCTGGGCATTTTCCATGCCCCTCAGTGCCAAGTGAACCGCCTTTACGCACAACGATGAAGCCTTTTGCTTGAAGATCTAGAAACGCTCTTGCAGCCGTGTCTCTAGCTACCCCCATCCGTTCTGCTGCCTGGCGCACACTCAGACATATTTTACCATTATTGTTGAATTTTACTCCTTTGAACTCCATAATGAGCCATGGAAATAATGCTTGCGCGGCGGAGCTGAGCGAATGCCATGCGTCAGTGATCAAAACGGTCAAAGGCAAAATTGCGCATTTTCCAAGTGGTTCACCCAAAAACTTGCTAATTTTGCGTGCCATCACTTTAGATCCGTTGGCTTGCGATCTGATAACCACTTATCAATGTCTTCTTCAATCCAACCAACGGCGCGACGTCCAATTTTTAAAGGGCGGGGAAATTTATCGTCTGCCATCATTGCGTAAATTGTGCTGCAAGCTAGGCTGATACGTGCTTCAACTTCTCTACGGCGGATTACTTTCTTAGCCATCATATATTCCTTTAGATCACATTAAGAACCTACTGGAAGCATGACACACTAATTCAGCTTTGTAGTTTGGGAATTTCCTCCTCAAGTAAAACGCAAACTTTGGAGTTCCAAAACTTATCAATTTTGAGTGTTCTTTTACCTCTAGAAATAGATGTTTCAAGCGTTTGCTGAGAACTTTTGAACAAACCACGAAATGGCATCTTATGCGCAATTTCAATCAATTTACGATTAGTGATTTTTGCCCGTGCTTCCTCAGGCATTTCCTTTGCAATTAACCAAAGACAATATGCGCGCCTTTCATTAATGTGGTATTTTTTATGGGGACGGCCGCCTCTATTTATCGGAGGCTTAGTTTTGGTAACTTGAATTTTAACATCTTCAGATCTTTCTGAAGGCAAGAGACCCGTAAGCGTATAAAAGTCGCGTTTCTCTTCACTGAGCAATAAGTAATCCATTAGTCCAAGTGTCTGCTTTCTAACCATTTAAACCCTCCAGAAATTTGTGCCAGCGATCTAGCAACTTTGCGCGCTGATCTAACAAATCTGTTCTGTAGTAAGCATGCTCTGTTGGATTACCAAACTGGTGCGCAAGCTGTAGCTCTGCAGCCTCCCGTGATTGTCCCGTTTCAGCCACCCAATCCCTAAACGTTGAGCGTAAGCCATGAGGCACTGCTGGAAGCCCAGAACGTTGATCTACAAATCCATATTCATCACGGGCGTGCATACGCTTCATTAGTGCGGAGAGAGTCATATCTGAGAGTGTAGTCATTTTTCCTGACTTAAACACTAATCCCGTTTGATCATTTGTGTTGCAGATCAGCTCATACATGGAAGAAGTAATTGGAACTCTATGTTCGCGCTTTGCTTTCATTCGCTCCGCTGGGCGTGTCCAAATGCCTACAAAGCCACACTTTTGTGCTTCTACATCCTCAAACATTTGCAACTCTTTCCAACGCATGCCTCTGATCTCTCCTGACCGTGACGCGGTCAAAGTTAGCAGCATAAGAGCCTTTGCACCTGCTCCATCGCGCTGCTTAAGTTCAGCCCACCATCGCTGAGCGTCGTTGAGTTGTATGGCAGGGTGGTTTCGTTTGGTTATGACTTTCGCCTTTTTTGGAAGCAGCACAGAAAGGTTACCCTGCCAAGCCGCAGGATTGGGTGGCGACATCATCCTTTTGACGATTGCATGATCCAACACTTTTTCTATCCGACCACGCAAACGACTTGCGGTTTCTGTTTTGTCTTTCCAGATTGGCTGTAGCACTGCGTGTATCTCATTCACTGTGATGTCATTGACAGGTGTGCCGCCAATTGAAGGTAGGGCATATGTCTCAAGCGTGGTGCGCCATTGCGCTTTATGCTTTGCGTTTTTCAATTCATCTTGAATTGACGGCAGAGCCATTTCCATAACTTCTTTAAAAGATGGGATCGTCTTTGGTTTAACCCTTTCCAGTTTAGGATTGATCCCGCGCTGAGCTAGCGCCTTGTTCTCAGCAGCGATGCGACGGGCTTCGGCTAGAGAAACCATAGGATAGTTGCCTATACCCAATTCAAGTTGTTTGCCGCCAAAACGTATCTTCTGCGACCAACTTTTTGATCCCGATTTACGAACATAAATATGCAGGCCAGTGCCGCTATCATCGTAGTAGCGACCCGCTGCCATGCTTGTATTTAAGAGTTGTGCAGTAAGTCTCTTTGGCATATCGCCCCCACATTAGCCCCCACAAATCTTGACTTGATGGTGTATCTTATGCCACGCGTACGCGCACGCCCGCATCGTTGTACCAGTGCGTGAAATCATCGTTAATTCGAAAGTGGCTCATAAATAAGCCATCAAATCTTGACCCAGCCCGCCTATTTGTGCAACGCGCGTGCGCTCATGTGCGACCTGCGTGTTGATGTGTGAGTGGCTTGGCTCGCGCGCGCGTGCGCGACTGTGTCGTGAATTAGATTATATTAGTGAGTTTACTTAATTTAACTAAAGTCTTGAATTGTTTGCTACAGATTGCGACAATCTGGTGTGGCTATGGCAATAAATGTGTTTCCCCAAGCACTGTCCATCTGCATGGGACTGTTTCACATGTGCCGCCACGGTCGTATTCAAAATCCCGCCATTCTAATCTATCGATAAAATCTACTATCAAAAGCGGTAAAACTAGTGTTCCACTCAATAATAAAATTTGTGAGCGCTAACAGTTTTTACTAACAAATTTTTAACTAGCGATGCGAGTTTTTTGTGCTACGCTCGAGAGACATCTAGCAAAGACTAGGCTTTTTGGGAGGAAATAAAATGACGAATAAACTTAACCGCAGAAAATTCCTGCGCACCGGTGCGATTGCAGCGAGCGGTGCTGCGGCGCTAAGCGCTCCGTCTGTCGCACGAGCTCAGACCGTGACGATGAAAATGCAAGCTGCGTGGGGCGGTGGTATTTTCTTGGAAAATGCAAAAGCATATGTAAACCGTGTAAATGAGATGGCTGGAGGCGCTCTAAAAATTGATCTGCTTGCCGTGGATTCAGTCGTTAAAACTAGCCAAATGCAAGACGCGGTCCATCGTGGCGTTCTAGATGCTGCGCACTATGTCCCTGCTTACTGGTATTCAAAGTCGAAGGCAGCATCTCTCTTCGGTACTGGCCCGTGCTATGGCTGGTCATCCCAAGAAGTTCTGGGTTGGGTTCACTATGGTGGTGGTAAGGAGCTTTTCGATGAACTTATGGAGAGCCTAGGGTTGAACGTTGTATCTTTCTTTAATTCACCAATGCCAGCACAGCCATTAGGTTGGTTTAAAGAGCAAATCACAGATGCATCTCAGATGAAAGGATTGAAGTATCGCACAGTTGGCTTGGCGGCTGATGTGCTCCTTGAAATGGGAATGTCTGTCGTTCAATTACCAGGTGGCGAAATACAACCTG
>RFXU01000112.1 GCA_009921505.1 Flavobacteriaceae bacterium | reverse complement strand
CCTAATTGCCATAATTTTCATGGTAATTTTATGATATCCAACGGACCTTCAAGAACCTTCACCCAAGAGGCTGTTGAGGCTTGGTTCGCAAGGTTGTGCACCTCCGACTGGGAATCCCACTTTTCTCCCAAACAATTAAAGAGTGCTCAGAAATTCTACCGAGAGGGTTACCTAAGTACGATTGACATTCAGGAAAACCAAGCGGTGGTTACCAAAAAAATAAACCGCGAAGAAACCTATTCTGTTGTTGAGTGGAATGGAAAAGGTCCAGAAATCCGTACATCTTCGGCGACGATAACAAGCTGATTCACGTTTTGGCAGGGATTTATGCAACGGAAAACGACTACCAAAGTTGTTTGCTTTTAAATCATGGTAAACAGGTTGTTGAATCCATAAGTGGCAACATCTTTCTTGTTAAAGACTATAAAATTAAAACTCCACCCCTCTCGGATGGATGTCTCAAGGGCATCATGCGTGGCGTTTTAATCGAAATTCTGGCCAAGCACCCTGATTATATATTAAGTCAAGAATCGATTTCACCCTTTGAACTTCAAAAGGCCGATGAGTTGTTTTTGACCAATGTCATTACAGGGATTCAACCGATTACACAATACCGTAAAAAGCAATACGCCAACAAAGTCAGCTCGGATTTAATAGAAAAGCTCAATGAATACGCAGGGCTAAGCCCTAGTTCATAGTAGGATTCTCGGGGGCATTAGACCACATCGCGTAAGCGCCACCCAAGGCGTTCATCGTATTACGCCAATAGTTTTGATCTGTTTTTACGATTTGATCTGAGTGTAAATCATTAGGCATGACGAGCCAATTATTTTGCTGCCATTCCTCCTCGAGTTGGTCTGGACCCCATCCCGAATAACCCAAAAAGAATTGAATTTGGTCATTGGTCAATAAACCCTTGTTGAGCAGTTCGATAATTTGAGTAAAATCACCGCCCCAATAGATCCCAAAATCGATGTAGACACTGTTGTCAATTAAGTCCGGCGCATTGTGGATAAAATAGAGGTTATCTTGCTCCACGGGCCCTCCATTGAAGACAGGAATCGCGGGAGATACCTCTGGGACCAGATCGTTCAAATCATAGCGCAAAGGCTTATTTAATATAAACCCAATCGAGCCCTCATGATTGTGTTCTGCTAATAAAATTGCCGAGCGATTAAAAGATAAATCACCGATAATCGAGGGTTCGGCAATAAGCAAATAACCCTTAAGGGGTTTGGTGTTTTGGTTAGGAGACATATACTAAAGCTACATCAAATAAATTATTTATGCAACTATTTGATTTTCAAGCATAAAAAAACCCTGCCGAGGCAGGGTGTATTTTCTTACATCAAAGTGATTAATTCACGCTGTCTGAAAGTTCAGAACCTGCCTTGAATTTTACAACATTTTTAGCTGCAATTTTGATGGTTTTTCCAGTTTGAGGGTTTCTTCCTTCTCTGGCAGCACGCTTAGATACTGACCAAGATCCGAATCCAACAAGAGAAACACGGTTTCCACCTTTCAAAGATCCTTCTACGTTACCTAGGAAAGATTCTAATGCTTTTTTAGCTGCTGCTTTTGTGATTCCAGCATCCGCCGCCATTGCGTCGATTAAATCAGATTTGTTCATACGATAAAATTTAAATTAAAATTTTGGTTAAACTTGCATATAATTGCTTTACAAATTTAACGGGTTAATCCAGCCATGCAAGGAAACACGCAGGAAAACGCGGTTTTTGTTAATAAATCAACCCCATTGTTGATAAAGTAAGATCAATCTGCTGATTTTTTCGTCAAATCAGTAATGACAAGGGTTTAGACGAATTTATCGTCTTTTTCAAAACTATAGCCATTGAGAAGCGACTCAATGGGCATTTTTTTCTTGCCTGGAAGCTGTATTATTTTAATGGCCAGCTGCTGATCTAAGGTGTGTACAAGGAGTGATTTTTTATCATAGCTCAAACGCCCTGGTGCTAATTCTGAATTGAGGCCTGTACTCTGGGCTTGATAAATTTTGACCTTAACGGCTTGTCCGTTGCGTATTAAAGTCGTCCATGCTCCAGGATAGGTGTCCAGGCCGCGAATCAGATTAACGATTTTTTCTGCGGGTGAATCCCAGTAGATTCTCGTGTTCTCTGGAGTTAATTTAGGAGCACTCCTTAGCTGATCAGAGTCCGTTTGAGGTTTGGGTTCTGCGCTATTGTTCGCGATGGCCTCCAGTGTATTTATAACGAGCTGAGTTCCTGTTACCATTAACTTATCGTGCAGGCTTGAAGCATTGTCCTCACTTTCTATTGGGCATGCGATGCTGTCTATAATCGCTCCAGTATCAATCTGGTGATCAATGAAAAATGTAGTCACGCCCGTTTGGGTCTCTCCATTAATTAGGGCCCAGTTAATTGGGGCAGCCCCACGGTATTGAGGCAGCAAAGAAGCGTGTAAGTTGAAGGTTCCTTTTTTTGGAATCTTCCAAAGGACCTCGGGCAGCATACGAAACGCGACAACCACAAAAACATCTGGATTCAGCTCATGGAGCGTTTTTAAGAACTCTGGGTCTTTCAGACTTTCAGGTTGCCATACCGGTAGATGATGCCTTAATGCTGCATTTTTAACAGCACTGGGTTGAAGGCTGCGTCCACGACCTGCTGGGCGGTCTGGGGCAGTGACCACGCCGAGCACCTTATATTCGTGTTCGACTAACGCATTGAGTACCCCCACAGCAAAGTCTGGAGTCCCCATAAATATTATCCTTAAAGGCTTTGTCATCGTAAAAAGTATCTGTTGGCAGCGTCAATACCTATTGTTTGTTCGTTATGCAGATAGGTCAAGACAGCATCAATATCAATAGGGTCAAAGTTAATATTTTCTCTAAGCTCAAAGATGCTTAAGTTACGGTCTTTAAGTAGATTCAATATCAGCTCGGCTATAGCATCACCGGCGTTTGCATGGGTTTGTTTTTTTATTGCGAGACAATTGGAGCATTGGCCACAGTCGGTGTTTAAGACTTGTCCAAAGTAGCGTGCCAATTTCTGTTTGAGACAGCCCTGTGATTGGTGAATAAAGTCGAGCACATCGCGTTCTTGAGCGCTAACCCGCTTTGCATGACGCTCGATAATAGCCCCATGGGGATTCACGCTGCGGGCATCCTCTCGCGGCAGTAAAAAGGTCAGTTGCAAATCTGTCTGAAACATCTCTAAATCGATGAGTTCTCTCTCCTGCATCCAGAGCAGCGCCGCTTTTATTTGCTCAATGGTAACTCCAGTTTTTCGTGCCAATTGATAAAGGTCAATGGATATTTTGCTTTGAAAAACACCGCCGTAAAGTCTTAAAATGTTGCGCCCGATAATGCCGGCACTCGGATGCTTGTCTAAAGCCTCATTCAAAACATTATTTTCAGCAATAAATTGAAGTCGCGTTTTACTCCCGTATTGATGTTTTAATGAAATAATCCCTATTCGATCTAATATGTTTAGAGCAGCCATTGCTTTAGTGGGATTCAAGTCATAAATGGTACAAAAGTCCCCAACAGCGAGGCCGAAGATTTCACCGGCCCCTTCGCCGTAGGCAATTTGAAAATAATTACACAGATGGCGATAAAACTGCTTGATGTCTTCGGTACTTAAGATTTGATTTTTTTTGCGCCTTTTGAACTGCTCTATATCTTGTTGATGATAGATTAACCAGGCTTGCGCCGAAGCGCCATCCCGTCCGGCTCGCCCGATTTCTTGGATATAACTCTCAATGGCATCGGGAACAAATGTGTGCATAACAAATCGAACCCCGGCGTGGTTGATGCCCATACCAAAGGCACTGGTTGCCACCATGACTTGGGCTGGTCGGGTTAACCAGTTTTTCAAGGCCGTTTGTTTTTGTTTTTGATCCATGCCGCCGTGAAAAAACGCACAATCAAGTCCTTTGCTTTTTAAATTATTGGCATATTGCTCACTGAGTTTTCTCGTGGGTACATAGACAATTCCTGAGCCTTTTTGAGCTTTTGCAATTGCCAAAATTCTCTCAAATACATCCTCTCGCTGCTCAATTAAGAGCTGAATATTTTCTTTGATCAGGGGGCGGCTAAAAAGTTTTGGCGCCCTTAATTCAAGGGCGTTGGTGATTTCTGCGGTAATCTCTTCTGTGGCTGTTCCGGTTAAAGCCAAAATGGGCGTCTGTGGTTGAAGTTGACGCAATATTTTGAGTTGTTGGTAAGCCGGTCGAAAATCGAACCCCCATTGGGCAATACAATGCGCTTCATCAATGGCCCAAAGATTGACGTCGATTGTTTTTAAAAAGTCCAAAACTAATTCTTGTTTAAGACGCTCAGGAGCAACGTATAAGAATTTGTAACCACCATGCCGAAATAGATCAAAAATGCGCATCATTTCTTCGGGGGATTGGGGGCCTGCTAGGGCGATGGCCTTGATATTGCGGCCCATTAGATCGTTTACCTGATCTTCCATCAGGGCCACTAGGGGAGAAATCACCACGCAAATACCTGGATTGAGCATCCCTGGAATCTGATAACAAAGTGACTTACCGCTTCCTGTAGGCAAGACGGCCAAAACATCTTGGCGGGAAACTAAAGCGCTGATAATCTCCTCTTGAGGCGATCGAAACGACTTGTAGCCCCAATACTGTGTTAAGAGTTGTTGGGGGCCTATCATTATTGAGTGTTTAGGTGATTCAAGATAAATTCTGTGCGCTCATCTACTGTTCCTACTGGGACTTCAATAGGTCGATAACCCAGATTCTCGTAGCGATTCACGATGAAATGGTGGATTTTTTGTCCTTGTTCAAAAGACTCATAACGCTCATTATCCTGAACATGAATCGCTTGCCATGGCGGTAAAATAAATACATGATCATAGCGATGCGTGGCCAAATCCTTGAGAAACTTTTCTGGTGATTGTTGGTTTAGATAATCCATATATGCCACAACATCAGGCAGTCCTCGATCAAAAAATACGGGATTATTCATCGCGGCTTTTACTTCCAGAAATTGGGCTTTACGACCTTTGAAAAGGGCTTGACTAAAGGCCAAAGGATCTTCTAAAAACAATTGCTCGATGCCATTTTTTTGTCCCTCAAGTATGATTTGCCGAGAAATTTCGTGTTGACAAACATGCCCGAGGGAATCGAGTTGTTTCATTATTGTGGTTTTTCCAGTGCCTGGACCTCCGGTAAGCACGATTTTTGATGCCATGAATAAATACTAAAGACCAAGACAAAGTTAGTTATTCTTAAAGGCTTGCGCTATCTTTGCGCGGAATTCGTTAATGACCGCTATGTCGGATAAAAAATCTAAAGAGTTTTACGATCGATTAACCCAGCAGTTGGCAGATGATCGTAGCTGGCCCGCTCCCTATATGTTTAAGTTTATTGTCCCAGGGACAGAAGAGCGTATTGAGGAAGTATGTCAATTCTTTGATCCGGAAAATGCAGAGATACGGATTAAAAATTCATCCAAAGGAAATTACAGCAGTATTTCTGTTACCTTGACCATGGCCTCTCCAGAGGCGGTAGTACAAAAATATCAGGAAGTTTCTATCGTGGAAGGAGTCATTTCTCTATAAAATGATTACTTTGCAGGCACAGTATGCACTGTATTTCCTCTATTTTTTTGATTGAGAACACCAACTATGTTAGTAGATAATTTAGAATACAATACCGAGCGTGAACATTTGATTATTCCAGAATATGGGCGACATATTCAAAAAATGGTAAACCAAGCCATTGCTATGGAAGATCGTGAAGAACGCAATAAATGTGCCCACAGCATTATTGCAGTGATGGGAAATTTAAACCCGCATTTGCGTGATGTGCCCGATTTTCAGCACAAACTATGGGATCAACTTTTTATGATTTCAGATTTTAAACTTGATGTGGATGCGCCTTATCCAATTCCTTCGCCAGAAGAGTTAGCAGAGCGCCCACAGCCATTGGCTTATCCACAAAATTTTCCAAAATATCGCTTTTACGGGAACAACATTAAGCGTATGATCGATGTGGCCGTAAAATGGGAGGACGGAGATAAAAAAGACGGCTTAGTCATGACCATAGCCAATCACATGAAGAAGAGTTTTTTGAATTGGAATAAAGATACCGTTGACGATCAAGTTATTTTCAATCATCTTTTTGAGCTTTCAGACGGACAGCTCAATCTTAAAGACAGCGAGGAAGACTTAACTCAAGCCCAAGCGTTTATTCAAACAAAAAAGCGTTACGTCAAAAAAACACACAAGCCGAGTCGCGGTCGCAAGCGTTATTAAACCACAATAAAAATATGGGTACTTTTCACATTGAAGGAGGACATCAACTCTCAGGTGAGATCCGTCCACAAGGCGCGAAAAACGAAGCGCTTCAAATCCTTTGTGCCGTATTGCTTACTGATGAGCCAGTCGTCATAGAGAATATTCCAGACA
>RFXU01000111.1 GCA_009921505.1 Flavobacteriaceae bacterium | reverse complement strand
TCGCGAACATAGGTCACTGCTTTGAGCATGGTCCCATCACCCCCAACGCTGATAAAGAAATCCAAGTGCTCATCTGGGGCATCAATAATTTCGATACGCTGGGCATGCGCAATGGTAATTCGATGAGTTTTGAGCAAATCCCAAAGTTCTCGAATCATACACACTTTAATATTCTGGGCAAAAAGTGTATCAAGGATAACCTCAATAAAATGTTCTGAGCCTTTGTGATAAAACTGACCAAATACGGCAACGCGTGTCATGATAACTGGGCGATTTAAATATTTAGGTATTTATCGAGATACTCAGAGCGCTCTTTGAGCTGATTCAGGGTGTTGTCTTTTTCGTGCACTGAAATAATATCAAATCCATAGCGTCGCAGCGCCTCAATACAAATAGTGATCGTTTCAGAGGATACTTTTAAGGTCACTTGGGTGAAGTCGTTGTTCTGCTCTGAGACAAAAGCACCCAATAAATGCCCGCCATTTGACTCAATAATTTGGGTAAGCTCGGCCAAGGAATATTCGTTGGTTTTACGCCCGACAATTAAAACCACGCCTTCTGCAGACAAAAACGGCGTATTGTGAAATAAATGCATGATGTCGCTCAACTCATAGTAGCCCTGATAAAGGCCTTGAGCGTCCACTACGGGCATGATGTTTGTTTGATGCTGTGCAAACGCTTCAAGTATTTCGAACCATGAATTTTGAGCGCGCACAAAAAAGGGTGTAAGGGCATACTGCACATCACTTAAGGTCATGTTTGGATCCAAACAAAGCGCATCTGTTTCAGAGAGGGCTCCTAAATATTGCGCCTCACGGGTAACCAAAACATGGGACAAAGAGCAATGGCTTAGGGTTTCGCGGACATCGACCAATTTATTGTCAAGGGCAAAGGGCTCGTGATCATTGATAATGAAATTCGTGCAGTCCATGGGGGAATTTTTCTGCAAATTACTCAAAATTAGCCGCTTTTTTCGCTCATCAAGTTTGTATTTTTGCCATTCATTAAATTGCTATGACCCGACTCAGTGTAAATATCAATAAAATCGCTACCCTGCGTAATGCACGCGGAGGTAATGTGCCCGATCTAATTCAAGTGGCTATCGACGCACAAAAATTTGGTGCTCAAGGCATCACAATTCACCCTCGACCAGATGAACGTCATATCCGCTATCAGGACGCTGTTGATTTAAAACCAATAGTGTACACGGAGTTTAATATAGAGGGGAACCCTCAATCAAAATTTTTATCCCTTATTGAAAAGCTCAGACCAGACCAGGTGACCTTGGTTCCTGACGCCGACGATGCCATCACCTCAAATGCGGGATGGGACACCGTAAGGCATCAAGATAAACTCAGGGAGATCATAGCGGCATGTAAAAATATAGGGGTGCGCACCTCAATTTTTGTGGCTCCGGAGCTCAAAATGATTGAAGGTGCTGCAGCCTGCGGCACAGATCGGATTGAACTTTATACTGAGGCCTATGCTCATCAATATCCGTTAAACCCTGAAAAGGCTGTGGCCCCATATGCGGCGGCTGCGGTGTTGGCTCATGAACTAGGACTGGGCATCAATGCGGGGCACGATCTTTCTTTGGAAAACATTGAATACTTCGCAAAAAATGTTCCGAATTTGGCCGAGGTTTCTATCGGTCACGCCTTAATTTGTGAGGCCTTGTACCAGGGTCTTGAAACAGTTATTCAATCTTATTTAAAAAAGCTCGCGCATTGATTTTACACAGCCAAATCGTCGGTGAAGGAAGGCCCGTGGTCATTTTACATGGATTTTTGGGGATGGGCGACAACTGGAAGTCTTTGGCCATGAGTATGGCCCAGGAAGGCTATCAGGTGCATTTGGTGGATCAGCGCAATCACGGTAGAAGCTTCCATCACGCCGCATTTAATTACGCTATACTCACTCAAGACTTAAAAGCCTATTTGGATGAACAAGAATTGGAGCGCATTGTATTGCTTGGGCATTCCATGGGCGGTAAAACAGCCATGAATTTTGCCACTGAGTATCCAGATGCCGTCACTCATTTAGCCGTCGCCGATATTGGGCCAAAAGAATATCCGCCTCATCATCAGGCGATATTAAGAGCCCTAAATCATTTGGAGCAAAGTGTACCAAACTCCAGAAAACAGGCTGATGCCTTACTTTCTGAATACATCACTGAGCCCGGAATCCGACAATTTCTTTTAAAAAATCTATACTGGAAGACGCCAGAACAATTAGGGTTGAGGATTAATTTGAGTGCTTTAACCGATAATGCCGATCAAATCGGGGCCGCATTAGCACCAACTGCCACTTTCTCAGGGCCAACCCTCTTTCTCAAAGGGGCAAAATCAGCGTATATATTGCCAGAAGACACTCCGGGAATTACCCGTCATTTTCCTCAAGCGCGCGTCGTGGAAATCGCTCGAGCGGGCCATTGGTTGCACGCTGAAAATCCAAATGATTTTTTGACAGAATTTTTGGCTTTTATCCGCGCTTAAGTCCACAATACGTCTTATCTAAATCCATAGAGACAAATCTTGTAGGGTAACGTGAAAAGGATTACTTTTGCGACCTATTTTTAAGGCGTAAACCACATGGAAATCAACAGAAAGAACATTGACAAGCTCAACGCGGTAATCACCGTAAATATTCAAGCCGCCGATTATAAAGATCAGGTGGAAAAAGTTTTGTCAAATTATAAGAAAAATGCCAATATTCCAGGATTTAGAAAGGGTAATATCCCTATGGGAATGGTAAAAAAACAATTTGGAAAGGCTGTTCTTGTCGAAGAGGTAAACAAACTAATCCAAGAGAAACTCAATGATTACCTCAAAAAAGAGGAAATCGACATCCTCGGGAATCCATTGCCTAAAAATGAAGCAGATATCGATTGGACTGGGGAAGATTTTAACTTTGAGTTTGAATTAGGTCTTGCCCCTGAGTTTACAGTTGATGTGACCAAAAAGGCTACTGTGCATTATCAAATCGAGGCAGATAAAGCCATGATTGAAAATCAAATTAAGACCATACGCAATCAATACGGTAAGTTGATTGCCAAAGATAAAGCTGAAGCAGGTGATGAACTTACGGGTACTTTTTCTAATGAGGCTGAAGCGATTGACCACAAAGCGACTTTTGATTTAGATCTAATTAAAGGCAAAAAACAACGTGAGGCATTAATCGGAGCTACTGTGGGTGCTGAGGTTACGCTTAATACCAAAGGATTGTTCAAAGAAGAAAGAGATTTAGAGCGCATGCTTGGAATCAGCGCGGATAAGGCCAAAGATCTTAAAACAGACGTTGTATTTACCATCGCTGAGATCAACAAAAGAGAAAAAGCCGAGCTTAATCAAGAATTGTTTGACAAACTTTTTGGTCCTGGTAATGTCAGTTCTGAAAAAGAACTTAAAGAAAAGATCAAAGAAGATGCGGAGCGTCAATTTGTACAACAGAGCGATCAGAAGCTCTTAAATGACGTAATCGATACTTTGATAGACAATACAAAGTTCGATTTGCCAGAAGACTTCTTAAAGCGTTGGATCCAAAGCACGGGTGAAGCGAAACTCACTCAAGAGGAAGCTGCAGCAGAATACGAGCGCAGTGTCAAAGGTTTGCGTTATCAGCTGATCGAGGGCAAGCTGCGCGAAGAGCACGAAGAATTACAATTGAAATTTGAAGATCTCAATGCCTATGCTAATGAGATGATCAAAATGCAGATGATGCAATACGGGCACCCGAATCCTTCTGACGAAGAGGTTACTGGAATTGTGGCGCGCATCATGAGTAATGAGGATGAGGTCCGTCGTATGAGTGAACAACTCAATACCAAAAACCTTTTGGCCTTCTTTAAAGCCAACGCCAAACTAAAAACTAAAAAAGTAAGCTATGAGGAATTCATCAAGCAGGCCTACGCTTAATGCTGAATGAAAATACTTATCTTTAAAGCGTTGAACCTGAAAATTTCAACGCTTTTTTTCTCCTATAAAACACTAGAGATATAGCATCATGAACTACGCAGAAGAATTTAAAAAGTTTGCCACAAAAGATCAGGGCATTAGCAGTACGTATTACGATAAAATTATCAGCAGCATGACCCCAGTGGGGCTGACCCCAAATATTATTGAGGAGCGTCAGATGAACATCGCGATATTCGATGTGTTTTCGCGATTGATGATGGACCGCATTATCTTCTTGGGAACTGGAATTAACGATCAAGTCGCCAATATTGTTCAGGCTCAATTGCTCTTTTTGGAGAGTGTGGACTCGAGCAAAGACATTCAAATTTATATTAATTCTCCAGGGGGTAGTGTTTATGCTGGTCTAGGAATTTATGATACCATGCAATTCATCAAGCCGGATGTGGCCACCATTTGTACGGGTATGGCTGCTTCTATGGGTGCGGTTTTACTTTGTGCGGGTGCTGCAGGAAAACGCAGTGGACTGACCCACTCAAGAGTCATGATTCACCAGCCTATGGGCGGCGCTCAAGGACAAGCGAGCGATATTGAAATCACGGCAAAAGAGATTTTAACCCTTCGCGATGAGCTCTATGCAATCATTGCGCATCATACGGGCCAAGACGTTGAAAAAGTGCACAAAGACAGTGATCGTGATTATTGGATGAAGTCTGATAAGGCCCTTGAATACGGAATGATTGACGAAATCTTGACGCGCGACAAAACAAAATAATTATGACCAAAGAAGTCTTGTCTTGTTCTTTTTGTGGTCGTAAAAAGGCCGAAACTAATTTGCTTATCGCGGGGAACTCTGCGCACATCTGTGATCAATGTATTGAGCAGGCTCATGGAATAGTGCTTCAAGAGCACAAACACGAAGAGCAGCAAGTCCTCGACGGAGAGGTGATGCTCAAAAAGCCGAAGCAAATCAAGGCGTTTTTAGACGACTATGTGATCGGACAAGAACAGACTAAAAAGGTCATGTCTGTAGCGGTTTACAATCACTACAAAAGATTACTTCAACCTGAAGACGAGCAGTCGATTGAAATTCAAAAAAGTAATATCATCATCGTAGGGCAGACCGGGACTGGTAAAACCCTTATGGCCAAAACCATTGCCAAAATGCTCAACGTGCCCTTAGCGATTGTCGATGCTACAGTTTTGACTGAAGCGGGATACGTAGGGGAAGATGTCGAGAGTATTTTGACCAGACTCTTGCAAGCGGCGGATTATGATTTGGACAAGGCCGAAAAAGGAATCGTCTTTATCGATGAGATTGATAAGATTGCTCGCAAGAGTGATAACCCGAGCATTACGCGTGATGTCAGTGGGGAAGGGGTGCAACAAGCGCTACTTAAATTACTCGAAGGGACCGTAGTTAATGTCCCGCCAAAAGGTGGACGCAAGCATCCGGATCAAAAATTTATCGAGGTCAATACTGAACATATTTTGTTTATCGCTGGTGGCGCGTTTGACGGTATTGAGCGGCATATTTCTAAAAGGCTCAATAGGCAAGCTGTGGGCTTTAGTGCCTCAAAAAAACAAACCGGTACAGATCACGAGTTGCTCTCTTTTGTTACGCCAAAAGACCTTAAAGACTTCGGTCTTATCCCGGAGATCATCGGACGTTTGCCCGTGCTGACTTATATGAAGCCTCTCGATAATGAAGCATTGCGCGCCATCCTGACCGAACCCAAAAACGCCATCATCAAACAGTACATTAAGTTGTTTGAAATGGATCAGATCAAACTCAGCTTTACTGATGAGGCTTTGGATTACATTGTGACTCAGGCTGTGGAATACGCTCTTGGTGCGCGCGGATTGCGCTCTTTGTGCGAGACTATACTTACCGATGCCATGTTTGATTTGCCAGGCTCTGAAACCCTCGAGCTCGAGGTCGATTTAGCTTTTGTGCAGAAGCATCTGAGTCCAGATACGCTCAATACCCTGAGAGCGGTTTCATAGGGATTCTCCGAGGAAAACGACAATCAAATCAATTAGTCAAGGCTAGTAGCTCTTCTATAAAATCACGTCGATTAGACAGGCGGGGGACTTTGTGCTGACCGCCGAGTTTTTCTTTGCTTTTGAGCCAGTCGTAAAAAAGTTTTGGACGTACGGCGGTAATTTGCGGGGGATTTAAGGTAATGTTTCCAGCGCGCTTGGCTTCGTAATCCGAGTTTAGATCTTGTAAAGCCTTGTCGAGAATCTGACCAAAAACCTCGAGGTTTTTAGGAGGTGTTTTAAACTCGATAAGCCACTGATGCGCCCCTTTGGTTTTGCCTTCCATGAATACAGGCCCTGCAGTATAATCCACAATTTCAGCTTCTTGAACCCGAGCGGCAATACGCAAAGCTTCTTCGGCATTTTCAATAATGAGTTCTTCCCCAAAGACGTTGATGTGGTGCTTTGTGCGACCAGTAATTTTGATGCGGTACGGCGAAAGATTGGTAAAGCGCACCGTGTCCCCAATAATATAACGCCAAAGTCCCGCATTGGTGGTAATCACCACGGCATAGTTTTTACCGATTTCAACTTGATTCAAAGGGATGACTTTTTGCTGGTCGGTGTCATAAGTATCCATAGGGATAAACTCGTAGAAGATACCGTAGTCCAGCATTAAGAGCAGCTCGTCTGAATTGCTTTGGTCCTGAAGGGCAAAAAATCCTTCGGAGGCATTGTATATCTCGTAATACCGGAAATCCGATTTGGGTAAAAGGTTTTTGTATTGATCCTTGTAAGGATCAAAATTTACCCCACCATGAAAATAG
>RFXU01000012.1 GCA_009921505.1 Flavobacteriaceae bacterium | reverse complement strand
TACGCGACGCAATAAAGCATTGGCAATTCTCGGGGTGCCTCGGCTGCGCCCCGCAATTTCTATCGCGGCCTCCATACTGATGCCCACGTTTAAAATACCTGCGCTGCGTTGGACTATCGTGGTCAGCAGCTCGGTACTGTAATATTCTAAGCGAGAGGCTATGCCAAAACGCGCCCGCATGGGCGCGGTGAGTAAGCCGGAACGTGTAGTGGCCCCGACAAGTGTAAAAGGATTTAGCGTGATTTGAACCGTACGTGCATTCGGCCCGGATTCAATCATAATGTCGATCTTATAATCCTCCATGGCACTGTACAAGTATTCCTCGACAATAGGACTTAATCGATGAATTTCATCAATAAAAAGGACATCGCGCTCTTCTAAATTAGTGAGTAAGCCTGCCAAGTCTCCCGGTTTATCCAATACAGGTCCAGAAGTTACTTTAATCCCCACATTTAATTCACTGGCCAAAATGTGTGCTAAAGTCGTCTTACCCAATCCGGGAGGACCATGAAACAATGTATGATCCAAGGCTTCATCACGCTGATTTGCCGCGGCCACAAAAATTTTCAAATTTTCTAAGGCCTGGTCCTGCCCAGTAAAATCATCAAAACTCAAAGGCCTTAATTTCTTTTCGATATCAAGGTCTTGTGGGCTTAAGTTATGGTCTGTTGGATCTAAGTTTTCGTTCATAAAAACAAATATACAAAGTGTTCCTCATGCACTGTCATAAAAAAACCCCTGCACTGAGCAGGGGTTCTTATAAATTGAACACAAATAATTTAGAATAGCCTCTAGTGATCCATTTCCTCTTCATTGTCCTGAAGCGGCAACACCTGAGGGGCGTAATCTTGCCCTGGAACTACATAATCACTATCATCCTCGTTACGCTTACTGTAATCATAAGGCCAACGATGTACTGATGGTATTGGACCATCCCAGTTCCCATGAATATGCTTTACTTCCGCAGTCCACTCTAAGGTGTTAGATTTCCATGGGTTTTTTGGGCCCATTTTACCAAAGAACATGGAAGAAATAAAGTTATATAAGAACACAATTTGAGCCGCGGCAGTAATAAAGGCAAAAACTGTGATAATTACATTAACATCTGCTAAATCATCAAAATACGGGAATGCTGTATTGGTATAATAACGTCTTGGCAATCCTGCCATTCCGATAAAGTGCATTGGGAAAAAGACCCCGTATGCGCCAATAGCCGTAACCCAAAAGTGAATATAGCCCATGTTTTTATTCATCATTCGCCCTTCGAACATCTTGGGAAACCAATGATAAACCCCCGCGAAAAGTCCGTATAGCGCAGAAATTCCCATTACTAAGTGAAAGTGCGCTACAACGAAATACGTGTCGTGTACATTAATATCTAAGGCACTATCTCCGAGAATAATTCCGGTGAGTCCTCCAGTAATAAAGGTAGAGACCAAACCAATAGAAAACAGCATCGCCGGGTTCATCTGCAAATTACCTTTCCATAAGGTGGTTATATAGTTAAACGCCTTAACCGCAGAAGGAATCGCAATAAGTAAGGTGGTAAACGTAAATACTGAACCTAAAAATGGATTCATCCCAGAGATAAACATATGGTGCCCCCATACGATGGTCGACAAGAAGGCGATCGCGATAATAGACGCCACCATAGCGCGGTAGCCAAAAATAGGTTTTCTGGCATTTGTTGCAATAACTTCTGAAGTAATTCCCAATGCAGGTAATAAAACGATATATACTTCAGGGTGTCCTAAGAACCAGAACAAGTGTTCGTATAGTACAGGAGATCCACCTTGATGATGCAATACTTCTCCAGCAATATAAATGTCACTCAAGAAAAACGAAGTCCCAAAGCTACGATCCATGATGAGCATGAGCGCCGCAGACAATAAAACAGGGAAAGAAACAACCCCAATAATTGCCGTCACAAAAAATGCCCAAATGGTTAGTGGCAAGCGCGTCATTGACATTCCTTTGGTACGTAAATTAATTACGGTAACAATATAATTGAGCGATCCTAATAATGAGGATGCAATAAAGATAGCCATAGATACTAGCCAAAGGGTCATCCCTGCACCTGAGCCAGGAATAGCTTGTGGCAAAGCACTAAGTGGAGGGTATATGGTCCATCCTGCCGATGCTGGTCCTGCTTCTACGAATAAGGACATCACCATAATTAAGCTCGATAAAAAGAAAAGCCAAAACGAAATCATGTTCAGGAAGCCTGAAGCCATATCCCGAGCACCAATTTGAAGCGGAATCAAAAGGTTACTAAATGTACCACTGAGGCCTGCTGTCAAAACAAAAAACACCATAATGGTCCCGTGAATGGTCACAAGTGCCAAATAAACACTGGGGTCCATTACTCCGTCCAATCCCCATTTTCCTAGAAGCACTTCATAAATAGGGAACTGCTTATCTGGCCAAGCCAATTGCATTCTGAATATTAACGACATCCCAATACCAATAATTCCCATAAACAATCCTGTGATCAGGTATTGTTTTGAAATCATTTTGTGATCTTGACTAAAGATGTATTTGGTGACAAAAGTCTCCTTGTGATGATGTCCGTGATCCTCGTGCTGCTCTGCTGCTAAATCGTGTGCGTGTGCTGACATATCTCTCTTTTGATGTTTTTAATTTACTGATAGTGTTTTGGCAACAGATCCTTGCTCTGCTAGCCAAGCCTCAAACTCTTCTTGGGTCTCCACTACGATCTTCATCTGCATATTGTAGTGGTTATTTCCACATATCTTGTTACACAATAACAAGTAATCGAACTCATAAGGCTCTAAGGCTTCATCCCCTTTTGCCTCTAAAATTTTACTTTTTTCTCGTCTAATGCTATTGATATCTTGGACCTTAGCCACCATATCCTCATTCATGCGCATTTCCGTTGTCGTCATTGTCGGAGTAAAGGCAAATTGAGTTACCATCCCAGGAACACAGTTCATTTGTGCGCGGAAGTGTGGCATATATGCCGAGTGTAATACATCCTGCGAACGCATTTTGAACAAGACTTTTTTACCGACAGGTAGATGCAATTCCGAAACGACAATATCATCTTGGCTGTTTGGATCAGCTAAATCAATACCGAGTACATTTGAGCCTTCGATCAATCGAACGTTAGCGTCTCCTAGAACATTGTCAGTCCCGCTGTAGCGCGCGCGCCAATCGAATTGATAGGCGTATAGTTCAACAACCATTGGGTCCTCATCGGGCTCTAAATTCATAATGTCCGTCCAAGTAAACAAGCCATAAATGATTAACCCTGCCAAAACGATTACAGGAATAATGGTCCAAATAAATTCTAGTTTATCATTATCCGCAAAAAATGTTGCCTTTTGACCTTGGCGACCACGGTATTTGAAGGCAAAAAAGTGCAATAACCACTGAGTAACAATCCCAACAACAAAAATCAATACCATAGAGATCAACCACAATTGGTCAATGTCTACACCGTGCTCGGAAGCTGACTGTGGCAAAAACACTTTGCTCCACTTATAATGGGAAATAAACGCCAACACATAAATAAAACCGACAAACATCAACATGAGTTTACCATTGACTTGATTATCCTTGTCATTGGCTATTTCGTCTGATGTGTCTGACTTTGGTTTAGAGAGTTCGAATATTTTGGCCATTTGCCAAAGCGCAACACCAAAAAGAACGATTACTAATACTACTAAAAATGCGGTCATCGTATGTCTACTTTATACGTTTAATTAATAATGAAAATGCTTACTCTCCTTAATAAATGGGTTGTTCTTAGCCACTAACGGTGCCTTTGTTAATGTGGTAAAGACAACATAAACAAACAAACCAAAGAAGAACATTAAAGCGCCAATTTCCGGTACACCAATGGTCCAGCTCTCACCAACCGTAGCCGGCATAACCATGTTAAATACATCCAAATAGTGTCCAGCAAGAATCACAACGCCTGCCATAACAACAAACCAGTTCACACGTTTGTAATCACTATTCATAAGCAACAACAATGGGAACACAAAATTCATAGCGATCATCCCAAAGAATGGCAACTTATAATCTTCAATTCGGGTCACGAAATAGGTCACCTCTTCTGGAATATCCGCATACCAAATAAGCATGAATTGAGAGAACCATAAGTAGGTCCAAAAAATACTGAAGGCAAACATGAACTTGGCTAAATCGTGAATATGGCTGTCGTTGACCTCCTCAAGGTATCCTTGAGATTTAAGATAAATGGTCACTAAAGCAATCACCGTAATGGCACAAACCATCATTCCCGCAAAAACATACCAACCAAATAGCGTACTGAACCAGTGTGGGTCAAAACTCATAATCCAGTCCCACGACATGATCGATTCTGTCACGATAAAGAAGACCAAAAAGCCTGCTGAAAGTTTAAAATTTTTCTTGAAGAAACTTTGATCTTCAGCATTATCATCAGCTATAGAGTTTTTACGAGATACCCAACGGTAAGCATTCCATCCTAGTAAGAAGACGATAGCGCGAACTAGGAAAAAAGGAACATTTAAATAACCGCTCTTCCCAGCAATAATTTTGTCGTAATGTGCACTCTCAGGATTAACGAGCTCTGGATCCATCCAATGGAAAATATGGTTTAGGCCAAAGGCCGAAGCCATCAGCAACACTAAAACACCGATTGAAGCTACGGGTAAGTAACCGGTAACGCCTTCCATAACTCTAAAAAGAATTGGAGACCAACCCGCCTGTGCGGCATATTGTATCGCATAAAAGGCCAATGCCCCTAGGGCGATCATAAAAAAGAAAAATGAAGCGATGTAAAGGGCTGACCAAGGACGGTTCTGCATTTGATGCATGACATGTTCTAAGTGCTCTTGATGTGGGTCTTGCTCTGCGTGTGACGCTTCATGACCTGACGCTTCATGACCTGCCATTTCTTGATGATGCTCTGCTGCAGCATGCATCTCAGATCCATGTTCTTCGGCCTTATGGTCTGTTGCATGACCATCCATATCATGACTTTGAGCAGCGTGCCCTTCGCCATGATGAGCATCAGCCATCATTGCAGCAACCTCTTCTGTGGTCTTTGGTGCAGACAAAAAACCAGCAACAATTCCTATGGCTCCTAAAACCATAAAAACCAGTGCAAAAACTTTTAATTTATTGGGTAGCGTATACATATCTATTGCGATTCTCTTTGTCCTATTGTTTTTCTTCAGTTTCAGGCTGGAGTAACGGAGTTCCCTCAAGAGTTGCCTTTAAATTCATAACGTGTTGGGTAATGGCCCAACGCTCTTCTTGGTTCGTTTGCGAAGCATAAGACCCCATTGAGTTTAGTCCATACATTTGAACATGGTAAACACCACCTTCAGTAATTAGACGTCCTGGATCCGCATAACTCGGAATTCCCAAGATTTTTTTACGCTTCACTAAAATTCCTTGCCCGTCTCCTTTTTCTCCATGACAAACAGCACAGTATATATCATACATGGCTTTTCCCTTGTCTAAGCTCTCCTGGGTTACTGCCAAAGGGTTCTTAAGGGTGGCCTTTGCCTCATTTAAACCTTCGGTCGTATTTGGATAATCGTAAGGCTCCCAGCCTCTTGGTATTGTCCCATCAACAGGCAACATAGCCTCTTGGCCTGAAGGGAATACGTCATAAGCACCATAAGTCTCATAACCTACAGGACGATACATATTCGGCATGTATTGATAATTAGGCTTTGCTGAATCAAAACACGAGGTCATGATTAACGCCGCCAAGGTCATTATCGTGAAATTAATCGTATTCTTCATATTAGTGGGCTTGCTCTTGTTCAACTATATTTAATTCCACAGCACCTGTCGACTCCAAAACTTTCATCATGGCATCCACATCACCGTGACCGGCATCAATCGCCATCAAAAAATGATCATCTGTGGTTCGCGGATCAGGATTTTCAGCCTTTTTAAATGGCCATAACTTACTGCGCATATAAAAAGTAATTACCATAAGGTGGGCTGCAAAAAACACAGTCATCTCAAACATAATCGGAACAAAAGCCGGCATGTTTTCTATGTAACTGAAACTCGGTTTTCCCCCGATATCTTGAGGCCAGTCTTCAATCATGATAAAATTCATCATCAAAATTGCCACGGTTAAACCGACAACACCATACATAAATGAAGTGATTGCAATACGCGTTCCTTCAAGTCCCATGGCTTTATCGAGTCCGTGAACTGGGAATGGAGTATATATTTCCTCAATATGATAGTGCTCTGCACGAACGGTCTTGACGGCATTCATTAAAATGTCATCGTCGTTGTAAAGCGCGTGAATTACTTTCGAGGCCATAATTAACTGTTTTTAGAATTTTTGCCTTTGCCTTTAGGCGCATCGGGCATCACATAATGTTTGGCGTCATCTCCTTCTTTCTCGCGGAGTGTTTTGTAAGTGCTTCCAGAAGTTTTCAAAATTGATTTAACCTCTGCTTGTGCAATCACTGGGAACGTGCGCGAGTACAATAAGAACAGTACAAAAAAGAATCCGATGGTTCCTATGAAAATTCCGATATCCACAAAGGTTGGCGAGAACATTGTCCATGACGAAGTCAAATAATCACGGTGCAATGAAGTCACAATGATCACAAAACGCTCAAACCACATACCGATATTAACGACAATCGAAATAAAGAATGAGAACATAATACTGGTTCGTAACTTTTTGAACCACATAAATTGAGGCGAAAAGACATTACAAGTCATCATAGACCAATACGCCCACCAGTAAGGTCCAGTGGCGCGATTTAAAAAGGCATATTGCTCGTATTCAACTCCTGAATACCAAGCAATGAACAATTCTGTAATGTAGGCAACACCAACAATCGATCCCGTAATCATGATCACGATGTTCATTAATTCGATGTGCTGAATCGTAATATAGTTTTCGAGATGTGATACTTTACGCATAATGATGAGCAAGGTGTTTACCATCGCAAATCCAGAAAAAATAGCCCCCGCAACAAAATAAGGCGGGAAAATCGTCGTATGCCATCCGGGGATCACAGAAGTCGCAAAGTCAAATGATACGATCGTGTGTACCGAAAGCACCAATGGTGTTGCTAAACCGGCAAGGACCAAAGAAACTTCTTCAAAACGCTGCCAATCTTTGGCGCGTCCGCTCCATCCAAAAGATAAAATACTATAAACGCGTTTGGTAAATGGAGTAATCGCTCGGTCGCGAATCATTGCAAAATCAGGAAGCAAACCAGTCCACCAAAATACAAGTGAAACGGATAAATAAGTCGAAATTGCAAATACGTCCCAGAGCAATGGTGAGTTAAAGTTAACCCAAAGCGATCCGAACTGGTTAGGAATCGGCAACACCCAATAAGCCAGCCAAGGGCGACCCATGTGGATGATTGGGAATAAACCGGCCTGGATTACCGAGAAAATAGTCATTGCCTCGGCAGAACGGTTAATGGCCATACGCCACTTTTGACGGAACAACAATAGAACCGCCGAAATCAAAGTTCCTGCGTGTCCAATACCAACCCACCAAACGAAGTTGGTGATGTCCCATGCCCAGTTTACGGTCTTGTTGAGTCCCCAAACACCTATCCCGGTAGAGATGGTGTATATGATACACCCTAGTCCCCCTCCCGTAACTAGGGGTCTTCTAATAGGTGCTTCGTAATGCGACGCCATATCTATAATTGAATTTCTTTAATTTATGCTTCGTTTGTATTTCTCACCTTAGCTTGATAAAAGACATTCGGCTTAGTGCCAACTGCCTCGAGCAAGTGATACATTCTATCGTCTTCTTTAAGCGTTGCCACGGCACTGTGCTCATCATTGATGTCTCCAAACTGAATTGCTCCAGTTTCACAGGCTGCAGAACAAGCCGTTTTAAACTCACCGTCTTTAATTACGCGACCATCACGCTTGGCATCGAGTATCGTTTTTTGCGTCATTTGAATACACATAGAACATTTCTCCATGACCCCACGAGAGCGAACCACCACATCTGGATTCAAGACCATACGTCCTAAATCATTGTTCATGTGATAGTCAAATTCTTCATTTTCGGCATATAAGAACCAGTTGAATCGACGAACTTTATAAGGACAGTTATTCGCACAATAACGCGTTCCTACGCAACGGTTATACGCCATGTGATTTTGTCCTTGACGTCCATGTGAAGTTGCTGCAACAGGACATACCGTCTCACAAGGCGCATGGTTACAATGCTGACACATTACAGGTTGGAACGCAACTTGAGGGTTATCGGCCGCTACCTCCATTTCGGCAAACTCAGAAAGCGAGCTCCCTAAACCAGAGATATTCTCTTTTTTATCGGCATCTGCTGAAAAACTTTCCTCACTTGAATAATAACGATCAATACGCAACCAGTGCATATCTCGGCTACGACGCATTTCGCTTTTACCGACAACAGGAACATTGTTTTCTGCATGACATGCAATGACACAAGCGCCACATCCGGTACAAGCGTTTAAATCGATAGACAAATTGAAATGGTGTCCTATTGAACGATCAAATGAATCCCAAAGATCAGCCTCAGGTGAGGTAACCGGAATCTCTTTAATTCTTTATACAAAGAATAGGCGTTCACCCCGGTTTGCATTTCTGCTTGAATTGAGGCTTTCTGACCATAACCTAGGGCCAAACCAACTGTTCCAGGCGCTTGACCAGGCTGAATTAGGACAGGCACTCGCTCGAGTACTGCATCTCCTACAGTAACGCGCACACAGTCCCCATTTAAGGCGCCATTAGACACGTGGGTGTTAGTCAAGCCGAGACGTTTGGCATCGGCTGCAGACACTGTAAGATAGTTGTCCCAAGTCGCTCTTGAAATCGGATCAGGAAGTTCCTGAAGCCATGGGTTATTGGCTTGACGGCCATCCCCCAAACCAGTCTTTGTATAAAGACAAAGCGCCATCGCTTCACCAGTATCAAAATGACGTGCTGGTGTCGCTGTAGCCGGTAAACTACCGTAATCTGCAGAATATGTGCTGCTAAATACACCATCGTGTAAGGCTTTACTCCAAGAAGAACCGGAGAGAATATTTTCCTGCCAAAAGGCTTTTAAGTAATCGTGATAGCTTTGAGTTGACCCAGTCCAAGCCAGCATACACTCTTGGAATTGACGTGTATTAAACAAAGGACGAATGGTGGGTTGGACCAAAGAGAACATCCCTTTTTTAGCCTCAACATCTCCCCAAGCTTCTAAATAATGTGGTGTCGCTGCAACTAATTTGGCTGCAGAAGCAGTCTCATCTGCACGCATCGCAAATGACAGCGTGAAGCCTAAGTTTTTAAACGCCTCTGCAAAACCATTTTCAGGGAAGGCATAAAGTGGATTCACTCCTGCAGTTATAAGTCCTTTGATGCGTCCATTCTTAACGCCCTCAATTACGTCTTGTACCGCAGTACTTGAACCTGAGAACTTCATGATTGGATGGGTCACGTCCATAACTTCAGAACCTAAAGAAGCATTGTAATTCAATACTTTCTTTTGAGCCATAGGACAAGGCAAACCACACACGAGCACTCCCTTGCTGCCTGCCTTTTCTAATTGTCGCTTAGCTTGTTCTGCTGCCGGGCGAATTATCTCTGGCACATCAGATAGGGCCTTTGAACCTGTAATGTAACCCAAAACAGCGGCTTGTTGCGCTGGCGAAGCTGGCACACGCTTATCTGCGTTTGCCCCACTTAAACTCATATTGGATTCAAATTGTATATGACGAGACATGCGTCCGTCTTTTGGGATTCGGCTTTGAGCATAACCTGCTTCAAAACCTCCTCCTTGCCAGTCTCCTAGGAAGTCAGCTCCAATAGAAACGATCGTCGCCGCCTTGCTGAAATCGTAATCTGCCAAAGCACGCATTCCGTATACTTCTTGGAACGCATCTAAGGCTTCGCTAACAGAAACCATATCATAGGTTACGTGTTTAACGTTTGGATATTTCTTGGTAAAGGCCTTTACAAGTGCCGCGGTACTAGGGCTTGCAAAGCTTTGGGTTAACAAAATCACTTCGGCACCATTGAGCCCTTCTAATCCAGAAGCAACCGCCTGATCTAATTCAGCCCATGTGGCGTCTTGACCATTGATTTGAGGCCCCATCAAACGATTTTTGTCATACATGGACAATACAGAGGCATGAACTCGCGCATTTACACCGCCGATTTTACCGCCTAAATCATTACGTTCGATTTTAATTGGACGACCTTCTCTAGTTTTGACTAAAACAGAGGCAAAATCAAATCCGTCAGAAATTGTAGTCGCGTAATAGTTTGCGACACCTGGAACGATTTCATCCGGGGCTACAACATAAGGAATCGATTTAATAACCGGTCCCTCACAAGCAGCTAAGGAAGCAGCAGCTGTCGAAAAGCCCACATATTTAAGGAAATCACGACGGGTCGTCGATGAACGTTCTAGAACATCCTTATCTCCTAAAAACTGATCGGTAGGAATGGGCTGTGCAAATTCATTTTGCTTGAGGGCTTCAACCACAGAACTTTCTGGGTTTAACTCCTCGATACTTTTCCAATATTTCTTATTTGATGCCATAATATGCGCTCTGAAAATTCTGATCTAATTTAGTAGTGACATTTACCACATTCAAGGCCGCCCATTTGCGCCGCCGTCAATTTGTCTACACCGTATTTCTTCGATAATTCTTCGTGTATGTGCTCGTAATACTCATTATCCTTTACTTGGATATTGGTTTCACGGTGACAGTTAATACACCATCCCATGGTCAAAGGAGCATATTGGTACATGATCTCCATTTCTTCAACAGGACCATGACACGTTTGACACTCAACTCCTGCTACAGTAACGTGTTGAGAGTGATTGAAATAGGCGAAATCTGGCAGATTGTGAATGCGAATCCACTGAACCGGCTGCGTTTCTCCTGTGTACGATTGAGTATTTTCATCCCAACCTACAGCAGCGTATAACTTTTTAATTTCGGCATTGTAATCAACGCCATATTCATTTTTACCTTCAGCTAATGTTTCCTCAGCAACCTCAGCAATATTTTTGTGACAGTTCATACAAACATTGAGCGAAGGAATTCCAGAGTGCTTGCTTTTTCTGGCTGAACTGTGGCAATAATTACAATCGATTTGATTGTCTCCGGCGTGAATACGGTGAGAATAGTGGATCGGTTGAACAGGCTCGTAACCTTGGTCCACTCCTACTTGCATTAGATAACCATAGGCAAAATAACCCGAGGCGAGCAAAAAGAAAATTGCCGTTACCAAAACTAAAAACTGGTTTTCGATAAACAACTTCCAAATTGGTGTACGGGCTGCTTTTTCTTCGTAAACAACACCATTAGCCTCGGCAATGCGTCGTAAGGTTTTGTTGACCAAAAACAACATAACCACCAGCAACATAAATACTAAAGCCAATACGGCCAAAATAATGTCATTAGATACGCCCCCTGAATTAGCAGTGGTCGTTGCTGTCGTTACAGCGGCAACGGCTGGTGCTTTTTTCGGAGTGTAGGTGTAAGCGATTATATTATCAATATCTGCCGTGCTGAGCTGCGGAAATGAGGTCATCACCGCACCGTTGTATTCATTGTAAATCGCGTTGGCTTTGGCATCTCCTGACTTAACCATTTCTTGGCTATTCTTGATCCAAGAATAGAGCCATTCACGATCGTACTTATCTCCTACTTGAAACAAGGCCGGCCCCGTTGCTTTTTTGTACAATTTGTGACAAGCGGCACAGTTGGCATTAAATAAGTTCTCTCCCGCAACGGTATCCACAGCCTGTGCGGCTGGGAAGTCAATTGATGCATGTGCATTTGGGTTAAAAGAGAAGGCCAAGACTGTGAAGAGCAATAAAGACAACGCCTTCGCAGTTACATTTCGGTAAGTTACCTGTTCCATAGAATCAGTTAAATTGTGGTCCATACAATTGAGGCGCAATAAGTTGTGAAAATCTGTGTTATACGACACTAATTGTCACCTAAAAATAACTGTGCAAAAGTACGTTATAAAGTCGATTTTGAAAATTATGTCTTACGCCTTAAAAGTAATTTATAATTATTCTAAATAAACATTTTCTACACAAGGGCATTTAATGTTTTACTTTTGTTACACAAGGCACCCGATATGAATATTCTATCCAAAAGCACAACCATAAAATCCATTGCTTTACTGAGCATTATTTTCAGTCTTCAAATTCAAGCACAGCAGCACAATGTGCAACGCGATGCAAGACTTGATTCTCTTTTGCAGATAAAAATTGAAATGCAAAAGGGACACTTACTGGGAGAGAATTATACCATTCAAATTCACTCAGGTGCACTGAGCGATGGGCAAGAAATTATGACGGAATTTGAAAATGAATTTCCTCAGTGGCCCGTAATGGTCCATTACGAAACGCCCAATTACAAGGTTTGGGCCGGGAATTTCAGCGTAAGACTCAGTGCAGATCAAGCTTTAAAAGCAATACAACGCAAATTTCCTTCGGCGTTTATTTTTAAGCCTGCTCTGATGCGTAAAGAAACCTCGACCACAGAAAATCAGGATACTGAATCCTCGAACTCAGATCAAAAAGAAACTCAAAAAAAACAGTAATCTACTTGAGTTTCTTTTTTACTTCAACTTCTTGGAAGGCCTCGATGACATCACCGATATTGATGTCGTTGTAGTTTTTAATTTGCATACCACAATCATAGCCTTTTGAAACTTCTTTGACATCATCCTTGAATCGCTTTAAAGAATCCAGTACTCCGGTGTAAACCACTACCCCTTCTCGGATTAAGCGGACTCCTGAGTTTCTGAAAATCTTTCCGTTAAGCACCATACATCCCGCAACGGTACCGACTTTCGAAATCTTAAAGGTTTCACGGATTTCGGCGGTTCCTGTGACCTCTTCACGAAGCTCAGGGGACAACATCCCTTCCATGGCATCTTTTAGGTCGTTTATTGCATCATAGATAATTGAATAACTTCTGATGTCAATTTCTTCCTTATCAGCCAGTTGGCGTGCATTACCCATGGGGCGAACATTAAATCCAATGATAATCGCATCTGAAGCAGAAGCTAATAGAACATCACTTTCAGTAATTGCACCAACGCCTTTGTGAATAATATTCACTTGAATTTCTTCGGTCGACAACTTGAGGAACGAGTCCGTTAAGGCTTCAACAGAACCGTCAACATCCCCTTTAAGGATGATGTTGAGTTCTTTGAAATCTCCTAAAGCGATACGGCGTCCAATTTCATCGAGCGTAATGTGTCGCTGAGTACGAACCGACTGCTCACGTTGTAGTTGAGTTCGCTTGGTTGCGATCGCTTTGGCTTCGCGTTCGTCTTCGAAGACGTTAAATTTATCACCGGCTTGAGGGGCACCGTCCAAACCAAGTATGGATACTGGTGTCGCGGGTCCAGCCTCTTTAATGACATGACCGCGCTCATCGTGCATGGCCTTAACTTTACCACTGTGCTGACCCGCTAGTACAAAGTCTCCCACGCGTAAAGTTCCACCTTGAACGAGAATCGTCGACACATATCCACGACCTTTATCTAAGAACGCTTCAACCACAGTTCCGTTTGCCATTCTCGATGGATTGGCTTTGAGTTCTAATAATTCAGCCTCAAGCAACACTTTTTCCAGTAATTCAGGGACACCCTGACCTGTTTTGGCAGAAATGTCTTGTGACTGTACTTTTCCACCCCAATCCTCTACTAATAGATTCATGTTGGCCAATCCTTCTTTTATTTTCTCAGGATTTGCACTTGGTCGGTCAATTTTATTTATCGCAAAGACAATAGGAACACCAGCTGCCTGAGCGTGAGCAATGGCTTCTTTGGTCTGCGGCATAATGTCATCATCAGCAGCAATAACGATAATGGCCAAGTCGGTTACTTGAGCTCCTCGAGCACGCATCGCCGTAAAGGCCTCGTGTCCTGGAGTATCTAAAAATGTTATCTTTTGTCCGTCTGCCAAAGTCACTGCGTAGGCCCCAATGTGTTGGGTAATCCCCCCAGATTCTCCAGCAATTACATTCTCTTCTCGTATGTAATCTAAAAGTGAAGTTTTACCGTGATCTACGTGTCCCATTACCGTTACAATAGGGGCGCGATCCTTCATGTCTTCTGGCGCATCTTTTTGCTCTTGCACTGCCTCCTCGATATCTGCAGTTACAAATTCAACATCAAATCCAAATTCTTCCGCAACAATGGACAAAGTTTCAGCATCTAAGCGCTGATTCATCGTCACCATCATACCTAAAGACATGCACGCAGAAATAATCTGGGTAACTTGCATATTCATCATGGTGGCCAATTCACTCACCGTAACAAACTCTGTAACCTTTAGCAATTTGCTATCGGCCTCAAGTTGCGCCATTTCTTCCTCAGATTTTTGGCGGTGACTGTCTCTTTTTTCGCGACGATATTTGGCCCCTTTTCCTTTAGAAGATTTTCCTTGAAGTTTCTCAAGAGTCTCCCGCACTTGACGTTGAACATCTTCCTCACTTGGCTCTTCTTTGGTGATCGCAGTCCGAGCACGACCCGGTTTTTGTGCGGTTTTCGCTCCTGGAGCATCTTTACTGATTCGACGGCGCTTACCTCGTTTTTCTCGCGCATCTTTGGACTTATCGTCCGTTTTACGCTCGGGTTTTTTAAACTGAGATAAATCAATCGTCTCTCCAGTAAAATTAGGCCCATCAAGCTTTTTATACTGAGTCTTCATCGGAGCGTCATCGGAGGCGACTTCGGCCTCTTTTACTGGCTCCTTTAAAGGGGGCGCTGCCACTACTGGCTTTTCAACCTTAACAGGCTCCTCTTTTTTCTCGACTATTTTTTCTTCAACAATAGGAGCAGCGGCAACAGGTTCTTCTTCTTTGACTGGTTCAGCCACTACTTTTTTCTTGGGCTCAAGATCAATTTTACCCAACATTTTTGGACCAGAAAGCTTCGATTCGGCCTTGACTACCTCAGCAACTGGGGCCGGCTTTTCTTCGATTTCTTTTTCAAATTCTTGACGCAATTCTTCTTTTTCCTTGCGCTTCTCTTCACCGACTTCTTTAGCCTCAACTTTCTTGGATTTATCCGTTTGAAATTCAGCCAACAAAACCTGATACTCCTTATCGGATATTTTGGCGGTAGGACGTGCCTCAACGACATATCCTTTGGTCCCCAAAAATTCCACAGCACGGTCCAGTGAAATATTGAATTCTCTTAAAACCTTATTTATTCGAATCGTTTTATCTTCAGCCATAAAATGCTTTTCCTATTTGTTTTTCTCGAATTCTTGTGTAAAAGTAGTCAACCTTAGGCTACTCTTCAAATTCTTCTTTCAATATGTTGACCACCTCGATGATCGTTTCTTCTTCTAAATCGGTGCTGTTTACCAAAAATGACAGGTCCTTTTCCAATACACTTTTTGCAGTATCCAAACCAATTTTCTTGAATTCATTAATGACCCAAGTTTCAATTTCATCTGAAAACTCGGTCAATTCTACATCTTCTTCTGCCCCTTCGCGCAAGACATCTATTTCATACCCTGTCAACTGGCCTGCAAGACGAATATTATGCCCTCCACGACCAATCGCCTTGGACACCTCCTCTGGCTTGAGAATTACTTCAACACGCTTGTTCACTTCATCAATAGTTAAGGAGGTCACCTTAGCCGGACTCAGTGCACGCGTAATAAATAGGTTTGTATTATTGGTGAAATTAATCACATCGATGTTCTCATTTCCTAACTCGCGAACGATACCATGGATTCGCGAACCTTTCATCCCGACACAAGCCCCAACTGGATCAATACGATCGTCATAAGAATCTACAGCGACTTTTGCTTTTTCGCCCGGAATGCGAACCACCTTTTTCACGGTGATCAGCCCATCAAATACTTCAGGAATTTCTTGCTCGAAAAGTTTTTCCAAAAACAGTGGATTTGCACGCGACATAATAATTGCCGGCTTATTTCCTTTTAGCTCAACGCTTTCAATAATCCCACGCACATTGTCTCCTTTACGGAAGAAATCCGAAGGAATCTGCTTGTCTTTTGGCAATATAATTTCGTGGCCTTCATCATCAAGTAAGATGACGGCACGATGTCTGATGTGGTGCACCTCAGCCGTATAAATCTCTCCTTCAAGGTCTTTAAACTGCTTGTATACGTTTGTATTATCGTGTTCGTGAATTTTTGCAATTAGATTTTGGCGCAGCGCTAAAATAGAGCGTCGGCCCAGGTCCATGAGTTTAACTTCCTCAGATACATCCTCGCCAATCTCAAAATCCTCTTCGATTTTACGGGCCTCTGTTAACGAAATTTCTTCATTCGGATCTTCAACCTCGCCGTCGGCAACCACCACACGATTTCTCCAGATCTCCATATCTCCTTTATCTGGGTTGATGATGATATCAAAGTTATCATCACTTCCGTATTTTTTCTTTAGGGCATTTCGGAATACATCTTCCAAAATAGCCATCAGCGTAACGCGATCAATAAGTTTGTCGTCCTTAAACTCTGAAAACGATTCAATTAACGCTAAATTCTCCATAATAAATTCATTAAAATTTAATCATAACTGTGGCGCGGACCACCGAATCAAAGGCAATCTCCTGCTCTTTTTGAATTTTGACATAACCCTTTCCAACGGGCTTTTTTTCGCGGACTTGATAACTGAGTGTTAAGGCCTCGTCGCTGAGCGAGACTAATTCTCCCTCTATTTCTTGATCTTCGAGCTTTACCTTCAGAATACGCCCAATATTTTTTTGAAATTGGCGCTTTTGCACCAACGGTTCACTCACCCCAGCAGACAAAACCTCTATAGAAAAGTCCAAAGCTTCACGGTCTAGATTATGCTCTACAGCGCGCGAAATATCGATACAATCTTGAACACGCACCCCTTCATCACCATCGATAATGATTTTGATATGGTTTTCACTGTCAATATTCCAATCGATTAAAAATAAATCGGAACGTTCAGCCAGTGCGTCAGTCAATAAAGTTTCTACTTGTGCTTTCATAAAATTCAGCCTATAAAAAGAGGGGACTCCCGTCCCCTCTCCTCTTCACTGCGATAAATGCGATGCAAATATACCTATTGTTTTTTTGACAGCCAAATAAAATAAGAAATTGGAGCCATCAAAAAACCCCGGCTAAAATGCTGGGGTTTTGTTGGCCTACTAGGGCTCGAACCTAGACTCTTCTGAACCAAAATCAGACGTGTTGCCAGTTACACCATAGGCCAATGGGGTAATGTGGCGGCAAATTTATAACAAACTTTGGGTTGCACAAATAAATTTTTTTAAATTTTTAACGCCCAAAGAAGGGCGCATCGACCAACCCCTTCATGAATTATTGCTAAATTCGCAGCATCACTAAATCGCCTAGATTATGCGCGCCTTCAACTTTCAAAAATGGAATCAAATAATCGGCTGGAGCGTCTTTGTTGTGGCACTCACCACCTATTGGCTTACGGTCGAACCCACGGTTAGTTTTTGGGACGCTGGTGAATACATCACCACAGCCAGTAATCTAGAAGTCGGTCATCCCCCTGGGGCTCCTTTGTATCAAATTATCGGCGCCTTCTTCTCAATTTTCGCTTTTGAGGCTGAAAATGTCGCCCTGACCATAAACTTGATGTCCGTTTTTGCCAGCGCATTTACGATACTCTTTTTGTTTTGGTCCCTCAGTCTTTTACTGCGTCAATTTCACAACGACCAAGAGGACATTGAGGCCAACAGCGGCTGGAAAATTATTGGAAGCTCAGCGGTGGGCGCGCTGGCATTTACGTTTACCGATAGTTTTTGGTTCTCGGCAGTAGAAGCCGAAGTTTACGCCGCCGCAGCCTGTATCATGTCCATTTTATTTTACTGTGGTTTGCGTTGGCAGGCCGACATGTATACCCCCAGAGGGAACCGCTGGCTCATCTTGATCGCATTTATCGTGGGGCTCTCTTTTGGAATCCATTTTATGGGACTTTTGACCATTCCAGCGATAGGATTCTTGTATTTTTTCAGAACGACGCCAAAAGTCACTCCGAAGAACTTTATCACAGCCAATATTGTGGTCGTTGCAGTACTGCTGTTTATCTTTAAACTACTTCTGCCATGGACCTTGAAGTTCTTCAGTGCCATGGAACTGTTTTTTGTCAATAATTTGCGTCTGCCGTTTAATTCAGGAACGGCCTTTGCCGCACTTTTGTTTATCGGTTTGTTTTATTGGGGGCTCAAAACCACTCGGGCTAAAGGTCAGGTATGGGGCAATACCCTGATTTTATGTGTATTATTTATATTCATTGGTTTTTCGAGTTGGCTCATGCTCCCCATTCGGGCCAATGCGGGGACAGTGATCAATGAAAACAATCCGAACAATGCGCGTGAGCTTTTGGCCTATTACAATCGTGAACAATATCCCGAAACCCATTTGTTTTACGGGCCACAGTTTACAGAAATTTATGCAGGACTTGACCCCGACAAGCCTTATAAGGACGATAAACCAAAATACGAAAAAGACGCCGCTAGCGGAAAATATCTCGTGGTTAACGAGTGGGAAAATGCCTCACAAAATACCGACGATGCCCACAAGGCATTACTCCCAAGAATGTGGAGTTCTGAGCACGCTGCAAACTATATGCTCTACACAGGAGGACTCGAGTTTGCCATTAAACGTGCCTATCGCTCTGAGCAGCGACTGGTTCAAGAGGTCGATAAATTTAAAGAGGCCCATGAACAGGGGCTAGTGACCACTCAAGAATACCATGAGTTTCTCAATCGATTTAGCCCCTTTTTGGACATTGAAAAACCAAGTTTCATGGACAATATCAAATTTATGTTTGTCCATCAGTTTGGTTATATGTACTGGCGCTATTTTATGTGGAATTTTGTCGGGCGTCAAAACGATATCCAAGGTCAGGGCGACAGCCTGCACGGAAATTGGCTCAGCGGCATTAACCCAATAGACGAAATGCGCCTAGGTAATCAAGACGCGCTGCCTTCAGATTTAAAAAACAATAAAGCGCGAAATACTTACTATTTCCTGCCCTTACTCTTAGGAGCTTTAGGATTAGCGTTTCACTATCGCAATGACAAAAAAAGCTTTTGGGTGCTCATGGTGTTCTTTTTGTTTACAGGACTCGCGCTAAAGGTTTATTTGAACGAACGACCTTATGAACCCCGTGAACGCGATTATGCAATCGTTGGTTCCTTTTACGTTTTTGCTATGTGGATCGGTTACGGGGCATATGCCCTTGTAGATTGGCTGCAACAAAAATCTTTGAAAAAATTGAGCCTCCCTATTGGGCTAGGTCTCGCGATGCTTGCGGGACCAGTGCTTTTGGCTACGCAAAACTGGGACGATCACGATCGCTCGGGACGCTACACCGCCAATGCCATGGGAAAAATGTACTTGGACTCCTGCGACCCCAATGCTCTGCTGTTTACCATTGGTGACAATGATACTTTTGCCCTTTGGTATCAGCAAAATGTCGAACATTACCGACAAGACGTGCGTATCATCAATACCAGTTTATTCCAAACGGATTGGTATATCGACGATATGAAAAAGCAGGCCTTTACCAGTGCGCCAATACCGTCACAACTCAAGCACGAGCAATATCGCTATGGGGTTCGTGACGTAATCGCCTATCAAGAAACGGTTCGTGATACCGTCGATATAAAAACCTGGATGAACTTTGTTGCCAGTGAGGATCAGCGCTTTAAAGTAGAGCTCAATAGCGGACAATTCATCAATGCCTTTCCTGCCAAAGTAGTTCGAATTCCTGTGGACAAAGAGGCCGTACTGCGCAATGGTATTGTTGCTGCCAAAGACGCCGATTTGATCGTCCCCTATATCGATATTGAACTCAAAGGAGATTTCATTTATAAAAACCGCTTGTTAATGCTGGATATCATCGCTAATAACAACTGGGAACGGCCCGTTTACTTTAGTGGCGGGGCGTTCGGTGACGATGATTATCTCTGGATGAAAGACTATCTTCAGCTCGATGGAATGGTCTACAAACTCGTTCCAATTAAGACGCCTATTGACCCGAGAAACCCTTACGAAATGGGCCGCGTAGACGCAGAGAAAATGTATGATATTGTTATGTCCTGGGATTGGGGTAACAGCGGAGATCCTGAAATTTATCACGATACCGAAACCCGAAGAAATGGGATTACCTATCGCAGTAATTTGGCCCGACTGGCCGATGAACTCGTGCGTCAAAAAGAATACAAAAAGGCCGAAGAAGTCTTGGACTTGGCCATGGAAAAAATGCCGGTAAATCTATTTGAGTATTATTCTTTATTGGATCCTTTTGTATGGAATTATTACGTGATAGACAAAGCTGAGAAGGCGCGTCAAGTCTTTGAACAAACGGCTCAAATCCATCGAGAATATTTGGAATATTACGCTTCGTTAGACATCACGAATCAAATAGGTAATCTCGAGGAGATTTACAGCAAAATGAATCAATACGAAGGTTTGGTCCTCTTTGTCTATGCCTATGATGAACCAGCGTATTATATGGAAACACGCCAAAGATTCATGGATGATGTGGCCCAATTTAAAGCCCTGTTTGAACGTGTGGGTGTTGATATCGAAAAGGAATTTTTACGAACAAAACCTCGAGAAACTGCTGAGGATTTAGATTCAGAAGAAAATTCTATGTTGGATCCTGACTTGAGCCCAGATCCTGGTTCAGAAATGAGTGCTGAAAACTCCATGCCATAACAGGCCCAATGCAATGGTTTAAGATACCTTTTTGGCTTCCATGGTTAATGCCTTCACGTCTTTGGCGCGGCCCGAAGTATAACCCACAAGGCCAAGCCTGTATCTACCTCACTTTTGACGACGGCCCCATACCCGAAGTGACCCCATGGGTCCTAGACAAACTTGACGCTTATGGCGCTAAAGCGACTTTTTTTTGTATCGGAGAAAACACCCAACGTCATCCAGAAATTCTGCAAGAGATCATTAAAAGGGGGCATCAAGTGGGAAACCACACCCAGTCTCATTGCAAGGGAACGAGAACCTCAACAAAAAATTACTTGAGTCAAGTCCATCAATTTGAACAAGTCACAGGACTCAACAGTAAACTATTTCGCCCCCCATATGGACGATTAACCGCAGATCAAGCCTCTAATCTAACCAAGCTTGGGTATCGAATTGTCATGTGGGACGTCTTGAGCTATGACTGGCAAAAAGACCGCTCAGCAGAACTCATTTACAACAAACTCCAAAGATATATACGCCCAGGAAGTATCGTCGTCTTTCATGATAGCCTTAAAGCAGAAAAAAATCTAAAAGCGGTTTTGCCCAAAATACTCGAACACATCAATAATAAAGGAATGGCAATGGCCTTGTTAAGTCAAGACTAAAGATACTCTTTAACCAATCCTATCAAAGTGTTTGCGTCTTGTTCTCCGCTTTTACGCCATTTCATTTCCCCATTCTTGTAGATCATAAGGGTAGGCAGGCCTTTTACACGAAGGGCTTCAGATAACTCTTCGTTTTTTTCAACATCAATTTTGATGACTTTGGCCTTATCTCCAAGTGCTGCAGCAACGTCTCTTAACACAGCATGCATTTCTTGACAGGCTTGGTCCCAATCTGCGTAGAAGTCAAGCAGTACAGGAACCGGAGTCTCAATAATTTCACCAAATTTTGACATAATCGTTAGTGATAAATTTGTTACAAAGATAGCATTTCCAGCGAATTAGGCTGGTTTTGGGCCTTTTTTCAATTGAATCACACTCACCTCAGGCTTGATTCCAACGCGACCAGGATAACCGATGAACCCAAAACCTCTATTGACATTGAGGAATTTATTGTTACGCTTGTAAATCCCCGCCCAAAACGGGTAACGATATTGAACGGGGCTCCATTTAATAAGGCCAGGAATATCTACGCCAAATTGCATACCATGGGTGTGTCCCGATAGAGTGAGATGAACCTTCATAGGATGATCTTTGATTTGATGCTCCCAATGGGATGGGTCATGCGACATGAGAA
>RFXU01000110.1 GCA_009921505.1 Flavobacteriaceae bacterium | reverse complement strand
GGTTCAATAACCAAGATGGTGGTATGGTTTTCGGCTCCCGTTGCGTCCATGGTGAGTCCGCCGCTCTCATCTTGTTTTTGTTTTTCTGGATCATTGGTGGTTAAATCCGGGGAGATAATGTTCCAGGTTAGGCCTTTGTCTATGCTTTTGTGCACGAATTGTGATCCGAAATAAAGTGTTTTTGGATTGACAGGATCTATATTAATGGCACTGTTCCAATTGAATCGCAAGCGCACATTTGCATCGGGATGGGTCGGGCGTACCAGATAATTATTACCAGTGAGATAATCGTATCGTGATACGTATCCTTCTTGGCTCATGCTCCAGCCAAATCGTGAATCCTCAGGGTCTGGAACAACATCAAATCCATCACCAAATGAGATTTCTTGCCAATAGCTATTGCGAATTCCTTGGCGTTTCCATACATAAGCGGGGCCCCGCCAGCTGCCATTATCTTGCATGCCGCCATAGACATTATACGGGGTGTCCATATCTGCGGCAACATGGTAAAATTGACCCACTGGAATGTTACCCATAAATCGCCAAGTTTTACCCCCGTCTCTTGTTAAGTTAAGTCCCCCGTCATTGCCATCAAGCATGAATTTGCCATTGGTGGGGTGGATCCACCAAGCGTGATGGTCCGGATGGACCCCATTGTCCACTCCGTAAGCGGGCATGAGCTCTTCAAAAGATTTACCGCCGTCGATTGAAACATTGACATAGGTAAATACTGAATAAACTTTATATTGATTTTGGGGGTCAACAAAGATATCCGAGTAATAAAACGGACGATTCCCAATATCATTTTTATCATTGACTAGAGCCCAGGATACCCCGCCATCGTCACTGGCGTAAAGGCCATTCTTTTTGGCTTCAACCAAGGCATAAATTCGGTCAGGATTACTCGGAGCGATCGCCAGTCCGATACGTCCCAAATCTCCTTTTGGTAATCCTTCTTTTTCTGTGATTTGTTTCCAGTGTTCTCCACCGTCATGAGTTATAAAAAGTCCTGATCCTGTCCCCCCTGATTTGAAAAACCAAGGCTCTCTGAAATGCTCCCACATGGCCACAACTATTTTATTTGGATTGGTAGGGTCCATAACCATATCGGCAACTCCAGAATGCTCATTGGTTTTTAAAATATGAGTCCATGTCTTTCCTCCATCGGTGGTTTTAAAAACGCCACGCTCTGGATGTGCCCCCCAAGGAGAACCAATAGCGCCCACGTAAACCGTATTTGAATCATTTGGGTCAACAATTATGCGATGAATATTTCGTGTGGCTTCTAATCCCATTAATTGCCAACTGCGTCCGCCATCCAAGGATTTATATACACCTTTTCCTCCGTTGAGGCTGTTGCGGGGATTTCCCTCTCCGGTTCCGACCCAAATGATGGATGGATTACTTTGATCCACCGTCAAGGCCCCAATCGAAGCGGTAGCCTGATCCTCAAATATCGGAATCCATGTTTGTCCACCGCCGGTCGTTTCCAGACTCCTCCTGAGGCTGTTCCTGCATAAATCACATCAGGTTGATTCAAGACCACATCAATAGCGGTGACGCGTCCAGACATACCTCCAGGACCAATTTCGCGAGGTTTTAATTCTTTAAAAATTTCAGAATCAACGGTTTGTGCATTCGATTGCTGTAAAGGAAAAAATAGGCTCGCAAGCAGGGCAAATAGGAAGGTAAAACGCATGATTTAAAATTAAAATTACAAGACAGAAAGTTAAGAAATAATATCGACCTAAGGGCCTCCAAAACTAGGTCAAAACCTTATAATACAAATTACTTTTATCGCGTTTTACTGAGCATCAGCACCGTCTAAGACTAAAAAGTTTTGATCGATTGCAAAAGTCTCAATGGGCTTATCTACAGTATATGTTTTCCATTCAGGACTCGGGTAAAGCCAAATCATTTGGCCATTAATATTTACCCGTACAGGCATGTCAAATCCATCGATAATTTGACTGTATTTGTATTTGAGTTCATTATTTTTCAGAGTATAATTAAGTTTTGGGAGGTATGGCGTGCGTAGGTATTGATTCCAAAATTCTGTAAGATTAATCTCTGAAGCCTGAGCGATATATTCTTCAACTTGCTTGGAACTTACGGTTTGATGACGAAATTCACGATTGAGTCCGATAAGGATTTGTCGCCATTTTTGATCGTCCTCGATGAGTTGTCTTAAGGTGTGTAAAATATTGGCCCCTTTGTAATACATATCACTACTTCCCTCGTGGTTGACCCCATAGGTTCCAATTATAGGCCGGTCATTGAGTATTCTTTTTTTAGTCCCAATCACGTAGGCACTAGAGGCCTCTTTGCCGTGAAAATAATCCAAAAACAAATTCTCGCTATACGCCGTGAAGCCTTCATGAATCCACATGTCCGCGACGTCAATATTGGTGATATTATTTGCAAACCACTCGTGACCTGATTCGTGAATAATGATAAAGTCAAAGGTCATGCCCCAGCCAGAACTACTGAGATCGGTACCCCTATAGCCATTGCGATAACCGTTGCCGTAGGTGACGCTGCTCTGGTGTTCCATACCCAAATAAGGGACTTCGACCAACTGATAACCGTCCTCATAAAAAGGGTAGGGGCCGAACCAATATTCAAAGGCTTCAAGCATGTCAGGGACTTGTTTAAATTGCGCTTTGGCCTGCTCTAAGTTGTAATCTAAAACCCAATACGTGCAGTCTAATGGGCCGTCAAGACCGCTGTATTGTTCTGAAAATTTGAGGTAATGCCCGACATTAATGTTTACCCCGTAATTATTTATGGGAGCATTAACGCGCCAGTGAAAGCGATGTTGGGTTTCATTTAACTCTTTTTGTTCTATTAATCGCCCGTTGCCGACAGCAACAAGCGATTTTGGTACAGTGATTTTTAAGTCAACCCCGCGATCCGGTTCATCATAGGGGTGATCTTTATTAGGCCACCATACACTGGCGCCAATTCCTTGGTTTGCATTGGCGATAAATGGGCGTCCGAGTTCATCTGAGCTCCAGGTAAAACCACCATCCCATGGCGGATTTTGGGCCACAATTGGCGCCCCAGAAAAATAACAGGTCAATTCATGTATGCTGTCCAGTTCTTGTTTTTGTTTGAGCTCAATAAAATGAGCGGCACCTTTGTTGGTAAATGATAAGCGTTGACCATTTTGAAGGACACTGTCAATTTTCATGGGGCCCTGAAGGTCAATTTGCATTAATGCGCCATTTGTGTCCAAGGAATCCCCTTGGGCGGCGTCCTTTGCGACGTAAGATGCTAAAGCGCGATAACTGATTGTATTTTTACCAACAAGACTTTTATTGTTGATCAAAAGCGTTACATCCAGGTTATAGTGCTGAAGATCCCACCATGCGCGCTCTGGAGTAATGGAACCACGGAGGGTATCGGATTGTGTAAAATTTTGTCCCTGAATTTTACTTTGAAACAACAATGAAAAGCAAAAAAATAGAATACTTATTTGACGCATAGTTTTATGTAATGGGATTCCTGTATTGAATTTACAAATACGCTGCACCGCTTTATCGAATGACCTTATTGGGAAACTTTACGGGACTCTCGTGACCTTCTGGACCTACCGAAGCGACCCCAAATAAAAAGTTGTCTATAACAATACCTTCCAAAGTTAACTCGGTCGCGTCGGAAACCAGCCTGCTGTATTGCCAATGGGGCGATGTTGTGTCTCGCCAATAAACACGATAAGCTGAAGCCCCATCTACTGAGGACCAAGACAAACGGGTCGAAGGAGCGACCATGCCCGAAATAGCCACGGTCGTTGGCGCCAAAGGAGCCTCAGCAAGTTGCGCTAAGTTAATGGCATTAACTGCGGTTAGCTTTTTTACATAAGCCATATCAACATGTTCCAGCCGATCACCATAGTTCACGCCATTTTCGATACGTAAATCTTGATGTTGCTGGTCGTAGTTTTCATGGGCCTCCATGATCCGAATCCCCGTGAATCCGGCATCATTAAATGGTCGATGATGACCGCCGCGTCCAAAGCGATCCAGTCTGTAAATCATCATTGGGTTCATCTCAGGCATAAACTGCTTTGTGGTTTTATAGACATATCTAGCGAGTTGTCGAGAAACCCCGTCCACTTCACCACCGTAAAATCGTCGGGCTTTGCGCTCTTGTTCGGTCTCTGTGACCGGTGTCGGTTCACTAAAAATACGGAAGCTTCGATTGTCTTTTACACCATCAATTCCTTGGGTGTTACCGATCATATCATTGTTTAAGACCCCGATAATGTTCCAATTTTGATCAAGGGCATATGATGCTAGGCCTTTTCCTCCAAATAGACCTTGTTCTTCACCACTTAACCCTACGTATACAATACTATTTTTAAAGGTATAATGACTTAAGACACGTGCCGCTTCAAGGGTTCCAGCCATTCCACTGGCATTGTCATTAGCCCCTGGGGCCTCATCAACGGCATTGTTAGGATCACTGATTCTAGAATCAATATCGCCCGACATGATGACATAATTTTCAGGATGAGTGGTGCCTTTTTGAATGGCGACCACATTGACCACCCATACATCTTGAAAAATGCGCTCGTTTGTTCCTTTTTTGACCAGAGACCTTTGGTAGAATACTTCCAGACATCCGCCGCACTGAGCACTTATGTTCTCGAATTCAGCTTTAATCCAGCGGCGCGCTGCTCCGATTCCTCGAGACTTTGACACAGTATCACTTAGGGTATGTCGTGTGCCAAAATTTGCTAGAGTTTCTATGTCACTCGCTAATCGATTTTGATCAACCTTTTGGATGATCTCATACATTTGCTGGTCGTTTTGTGCCCTTACGGAAAAGCATCCTAAAACGAAAAGTATCATGAAAAACCGTATTGAACGTGAAATGATTAGAAAGTGCCTCATGTTGTTTGGATATAAAAAAGTCCATCCTTAAAAAGGATGGACTACTAAAATACAAATCACTTAATGAACTCGTGAGTAAACGACCAAGTTATTTCCTCAAAAACTCCTTGACGAAATCGTTAAAACGCACTCTTTGGATTAATTATCAGATCAAAAAGGATAGGTGTTTGCGGCAATGACGCGTTCGGCGATCCTTTCTCTCAATCCAACAATATTCGGGTACTCGTGATATTTTGTAAAGCGTTTTAAGCCCATAAGCATCATCCTTTGCTCGTCTCCGCTTGAGGCGCTGATAATGGCTTCTTTGGCCTTTTTTTGAACTTGGTCTACAGCATTGTAAACATAAAGCTGAACCAGTTCTGCTTGGGCTTGACCTTTGTCCAGATCCTGTGCTAAGGTTTTTTGTGCTCTCAGGAGAGCGCTTTCAGACATATATACGGCAATCATGATGTCTGCTGCTGCCAAAAGTAATTGCTGGTGCTCCTCAAGCTCAGGCCCAAAGGTTTGAACGGCATGACCAGCAACCATTAGAAATACTTTTTTCATCGAGGCAATAAGTGCCTTTTCTTGGGCCAAAGCCTCAGAAAAATCTGGGGTCTCAAAAGACGGTATTCCCGTAAGTTCATCTGCTACGGCCATAGCGGGATTAAGCAAGTCTACATGACCTTTCATGGCTTTTTTAATCAGCATCCCCACGCACAACATTCGATTGATTTCATTGGTCCCCTCGTAGATTCGTGTAATTCGGGCGTCACGCCAAGCTGCCTCCATTGGGGTGTCAGCACTAAAGCCCATACCCCCGTAGATTTGAATCCCTTCATCGGCACAGCGTTGGGCGCTTTCTGACACAGCCACCTTGAGAATGGAACACTCTATAGCATACTCTTCTACGCCTTTAAGCTCTGCCTCTTGGTGTGAATTTCCTGCCGCAACGCGCAAAGCAATGCGATCTTCAATATTTTTTGAAGCGCGATAAGTGGCACTTTCATCAACAAAAGCCGCTGAAGCCATCTCGGCGATTTTAAATTTAATGGCGCCAAATTGGGCAATCGGTTTTTTAAATTGTATGCGCTGGTTGGCATAATTAACGGCATTTGAAATTATCCGTCTTTGTGCGTCTAGACAAGCCCCGGCTAATTTTATACGTCCCACATTTAAGGCATTCATGGCGATTTTAAACCCTTCGCCACGGGCCCCGAGCATATGATCCGCAGCAACTTTAGTTTTACTAAAAAATACTTGTCGGGTAGAGGAGGAGTGTATGCCGAGTTTATGCTCTTCTTCTCCAAGACTAATCCCATTTTCTGGGTTGTTTTCAACTAAAAATGCCGTAATATTTTTATCGTCCTCGATTCGAGCAAAAACAATAAACAAGCTGCAGAAGCCTGCATTTGAAATCCACATTTTTTGACCACTGATCAAATAATGACTGCCGTCTTCACTTAGGACGGCCTGAGTTTTTCCGCTGTTGGCATCACTTCCCGCTCCCGGTTCGGTAAGGCAATAAGCGCCAAACCATTCTCCCGTAGCCAATTTGGGCACATATTTTTGTTTCTGTTCTTCGGTTCCATAAAGGGTTATGGGCATGGTGCCGATCCCTGTGTGAGCCCCAAAAGCTGTCGCAATAGAACCCGTCGAACCACTGATATAATCGCATACCAGCATCGTGGTTACAAAGCCCATTCCGAGCCCACCATAGGCCTCTGGAACCGCAACACCAAGAAGTCCGAGATCTCCTATTTTTTTCATGACCTCCAAGGTCAGCGCATAGTCTTTTTGTTCAAAACGCGCTTTGTGTGGCCAAATTTCTCGGTCTACAAACTCTTTTACGGATTCAATCATCATCCGTTGTTCTTGACTAAAATCTTCAGGGGTAAACACCTGGTGGGGTAAGGTTTCTTTGATCAGAAATTGGCCGCCGCGCAGCAGGTTTTCAGAGGTCGTTGTGGTATTGCTCATTGGGGGAGTAT
>RFXU01000109.1 GCA_009921505.1 Flavobacteriaceae bacterium | reverse complement strand
CAATACCCCGTTCTGAGCATCTAACTCAGTCCCGTGGAACGTAATGAGTAAATCCCCATTACCCCCCTGCAAATCCACAACCAACTCACTTAAATCAAACTCCGCAAAACCATCATTGTCCGTGTCGCATACAACATAAGGATCTATCAAACCAGGAACCGGAGGGGGATTCACAATTATTGGAATTTGAACCAAATCAAAACAATTCAAATCATCAAAATTCATCAATCGTGCAAAAATGGTCTCCCCAGGAACCGGAACATTATAAGGAACTGGAAGTGCATTAACTCCAGTTGTCGCTTCGACCGGATCATTGTGATAAGTGATTAAGTAGTCTGCTGCAGGCTGCCCATCTAATACTGCAGCATCAAAAGTAAAGGGTAAATCGATCGCGGTAAAGCCATCTCCATCATTATCACAAACTTCAATACCTTCTGGCTGCCCCGCTTGAACGCGTGTAAAGAAAATTTTGAACTGCTCAATCGCGAAACATCCCTCGGGACTTTCTACCCTTGCATATATCGTTTGCGGTGAAGGCTGACTGATAAAATAGCCCGTTGGCACCAAAATGACATTCGTGTCGTCTTGCGCATCATCGAGTGTTTCATAATACTTAACCGAGAATAAAGCAGGATCCTGGCCACCTAGTAAGTCATCATCATTCTCGGTGAGATCGAAACTTCCCGCTGTAGCCCCATCATCACACAAGAACAAATCTGCAGGAGGAAAAGCATCTGGAGGCAGATTAAACGTAACCTCAATATCATCGGTTACAAAACAAGGCCCTTCAAATCCTTCAACCGTATAAACACCATTTAGACCAACAGTAATTGAAGGGTTAGTCGCTCCTGGAATAATATTGCCATCCTTATACCACTGCCAGGTAAAATTTGGAGAAGACACCCCGGTGTCAAGGGTCACGGTGAGACCAGCGCAGCTCTCTACATCAGGACCGATGGAAAATGGCTGAGTCGTATCAATAAAGAGTCGATCTTCATTGTTTGTCTCATCAATTTCCAAGATAGAATTCGCTGGATCCACAATCATTACCAAATCGAATTGCGGTGGAGTCCCGACGATACTCAAAATGGTATTACCAGACTCTTGCCCCCCAATCGGTATGTCGTTTACCGTGAATACTGTATCGAGGTAGTTTAATGGACCCCCACCAACATTCTGCCAATAAAAATCCACACGAGTCCCGGCCGAAAGAGGACTTGTAGAGGGTAGATTGTAGACCGTATAATCAATAAAAAGATTTTGACCATTATCACAAACGACATCCAAATCATCAATCGTACACGCAGCATCTGGAATTTCAGAATTTACACTGGTAATAACGTTGTTCACTAAAACTAAATCTTGCCCAGAAGTCAATTGAATATCAATTTGTGTATCACCAGGCTGAACAATCCCTTGCAGATCATATACATCTAAATCCATATTCCATAAAGTGGATGAATTGGTATACGAGTTCGTTCCATTAAAAGCGTTATCTCCGGGATTAAGCGGCGGATTATCAATTAAATTGCCATTTATCGTCAAGGTCTCCTGAACCGCCAAAGAGGCATCACCTTCCCAAGCTAAAAATCCAATTTTCGCTAAATCGTCAGTAGCCACATCAATTCCCGTTAAGGTGATGTCCAAATTTGGGTTAGATCCACTGACATAATCAAACCCTTCGAAAATACTGATTTGATTTTGCGGTAAAGTGGGCTCACCAAAAATAACATAGATCATCCATCCCCCGTAGTTAGTACTGTTACCGCAAGGTATTGTTCCGAGGTAATCTGAAAATGTATATACCCCATTACCAATAGCACCAACGAGGTCAGTTACATCAGCATAATGTGTATTGTAAAGCCCAAAATTATTATTGATGCTATAAGAGCGCTGAGCGGCAACCGGATTTCCATTGAGAGAAACTACACTGTCTGCAGGGCCAGAAGCGGACCAATACATATGCGCTTGAAAAAACGTCTCATTAGGCTGCAAATTTAGCGTGGCTGAACTTTGAGGCAATAGTTCACATGGATTAGGATTTGGGGAGACATTCAGGGTATTCCCAATAGCAGTAAAATCATATTTTCCAACAATTTGCGGCACCACTCGAGTAAGTGGAACTTGTCCGATTAATAGTGTTGAAAAAAGAAGGAAAACGAAGTGTAGAATTTGTTTCATTCAAGCAGAAAATAAGGGGTACAAATTAATCATATTTTACCATAACCAATGGAATAAACGTGTTAAATCCCTAAGTATTTTCCAAGTGAGCAATGAGATACGTATCTTTGCACAGTAAAAGAAAAAATTTACCGCATACACCTTTTATGGATTTAGAAAAACAATTGCAAGAAATCGAAGCGTTTGGCAATGATCACGTAGGAACTTCTAGCCGCACGCCGCTGCGCCCTGATGCCTTTGAAAAAGGGGATCAAGAAAAAATGGACAGTATAGAAAATGATGTCCGAAATATTCTCCAAACCTTAGGTATGGACTTGACTGATGACAGTCTAAAAGGCACGCCAAAGCGCGTGGCTAAGATGTTTGTTAAAGAAATATTTGCCGGATTACACCCAGACAACAAACCAAAAGCTTCGACTTTTGAAAACAAGTATAAATACGGAGAAATGCTCGTTGAAAAGAACATTACCTTGTACTCTACTTGTGAACATCACTTATTGCCCATAGTCGGAAGAGCGCATATCGCCTACATTTCCAATGGCACCGTAGTTGGTCTTTCAAAGATGAATAGAGTCGTTGATTATTATGCAAAAAGACCACAAGTTCAAGAGCGGCTTACCATGCAAATTGTTCAAGAACTTCAAAAAATATTGAACACGGACGATGTCGCATGCGTTATCGATGCGAAACACTTATGTGTTAATTCCCGAGGAATTAGAGACATTGACAGTTCTACCGTAACCAGTGAATTTGGCGGTCAATTTAAAAATGACAAGGTTAAAAGAGAGTTTTTGGATTATATCAAACTCAACACTTCATTTTAACATCGATTTAATTATTCGCGATGACATTGCCAAAATCTGAACATCGTAAGCTCAACATTTATAATTCCTTGTCAAAGGAAAAGGAATTATTTACACCATTAGTCCCCGAATTTGTAGGCATGTATGTCTGTGGACCAACAGTTTACAACTACGTTCATCTTGGAAATTGTCGCACCTTTTTATCATTTGATTTAATCTATCGCTATTTCAAACACCTCGGATATAAGGTGCGTTATGTGCGCAACATCACTGATGCTGGGCACCTGGAAAACGATGCAGACTCGGGTGAAGATCGCATTGCAAAAAAGGCACGCATTGAGGCCATTGAGCCCATGGAAGTTGTACAAAGATACACTGTTGATTTTCATGAAATCATGAGTGCGTTTAATGCACTTCCGCCGGATATCGAGCCTACCGCGACAGGGCATATTATCGAGCAAATTCAGATTATTCAAAAAATCTTGGCCGCGGGCTATGCTTACGAAAAAAATGGCTCCGTATATTTTCATGTTTTGAAATTTAATGAGGATCAACAATACGGGAAACTCAGCGGACGCAAGATTGAGGATATGATTGCCAATACCCGGGAGTTGACCGCTCAAAGCGAAAAAAAGAATCCACAAGATTTTGCCCTTTGGAAAAAGGCAGAACCACAACATATCATGCGTTGGCCCTCTCCATGGGGGGACGGATTTCCTGGGTGGCATTTAGAATGTACCGCCATGAGCACAAAGTACTTGGGCGAGACATTTGATGTTCATGGAGGTGGAATGGACTTAAAATTCCCACACCACGAGTGTGAAATTGCCCAAGCCGAAGCCTGTAATAAGACCACTCCGGTGCGTTACTGGATGCACGCCAATATGCTGACCCTCAACGGGAAGAAAATGGCAAAGTCGACAGGGAATAATATTTTACCGAGAGAACTTTTCTCTGGGAATAACGCCATAATGAGTCAACCGATTCGACCTGCTGTGGCTAAATTCTTCATGTATCAAGCTCATTATCGCAGTATACTCGATTTTTCTGATCAAGCAATTTTAGCGAGTGAGAAAGGGTATCAAAGGCTAATGGAAGCGATGAATAAACTTGAATCGATCATAGCATCAGATTCTTCGGATTTTGCAATAGACTCTTGGGTTGACTCGTGTTACACGGCCATGAACGATGACTTTAATAGCCCTATTCTCATTGCACAACTTTTTGAAGCCACTAAATGGATTAATCAACTTAATGAGGGTGGCGCTAAAATATCTGCAACGGATCTTGAGCTGTTAAGAACCACAATGCACAGTTTTGTTTATGATGTTTTGGGATTACCTAAAGAGATGGAAGCGCAAAATAATGGGCAACAACAACTTGATGCTGCTGTAAATTTACTCATCGACTTGCGCAATCAGGCCCGTGCCAACAAAGATTTTGCGACAAGTGATGCTATTAGAGACCGCTTGCAAGAAGCTGGGATACAACTTAAAGATGGTAAAGAAGGTACCAGTTTTAGTTTGCGTTAGTACATTGGGCATTAGCAATTTTTAACGCTCGGTGATAATTTTTGAAATCAGATTTTTGTCTTTGTTCGCACAACCCTTTATTCTACTGATAAAATTTTATCAAAATTTTATCTCACCGTTCACCCCGTCGACTTGTCGCTTCAACCCAACTTGTTCTCACTACAGCATTGAAGCCCTAAAAAAACACGGTGCATTGCGTGGGGGTTGGCTTGCTGTAAAGCGTATCGCACGATGTCATCCATGGGGCGGCTCCGGGCACGATCCTGTGCCATAAATCTGTGGCATGCACAGGCTTTTTTTTATCTTTACCTCAAACAAATGATATGTTACCAGCTTTAGGTATTTATTGGGCCCCCTCAGAAGGCATAAATCTTGGATTTTATACAATTCAATACTACAGTTTGATGTTTGTGCTGGCCTTTTCGTTAGGCTGGTATCTGATGAAAAAAATATTCATCCGCGAGGGCGTTGCTCTTGAAAAATTAGACAGCCTATTTATGTATATGGTGCTTGCAATCCTGATAGGGGCGCGCCTTGGTCATGTCATTTTTTATCAACCCGAACTCTTTCATCAGGACTTCTTTTCGGTGTTTTTACCGTTTAAGTTCAAAGGCGGTTTCGCATTCACCGGCTTTCGCGGATTAGCCTCTCATGGAGCCGCTATAGGAATCATTATCGCGATGTATCTCTATCAAAAAAACGTACTGAAAGAGTCCTTACTTTGGCTTTTTGACCGAATTGTTATTCCCGTTGCCTCTGGGGCCGTATTGGTCCGTATTGGAAATTTTATGAATTCAGAGATCGTCGGACATCCCACGGGGACCGATTTTGGGGTTATTTTTGCCAATAACGGAGAGGATTTCGCACGCCACCCCGCACAGTTATACGAATCATTTGGTTATATATTTGTATTTGTAATCTTGTATTGGACCTACTGGTATACCCAAAAAAGATTACAACAAGGCTATCTTTTTGGGCTGTTTCTCGTCTTATTATGGTCCGTACGTTTTATCGTTGAATTTTATAAGAAAAGTCAAGGAGGATTTGAGTCTTCACTCGGCAATTTACTCAGCACAGGGCAGTGGCTCAGTATTCCATTTATCATAGCCGGGGTCATACTACTGTTGCGGGCGAAAAAAAATATTGCCGCATGAAAAAGACAATACGAAAATTTATCGCATTAGGACTTATGGCCTTAGTGGGAATCACTGGTTGTAAAAATGACAAAAACGACAAGGTCCTGACGCGAGCAATCCCCTTTACCAAAGAAGGTACATTGAGCATAGTACGCTCAACCAACGATTCACTTATCGCAACTTTAGATATCGAAATCGCTGAAGGTGAATATGAGACCGCCACTGGGCTTATGTATCGGAATTCTATGGAAGATCATCAGGCGATGCTCTTTATTTTTGATCGAGAATCACCGCTGAGTTTTTATATGAAAAACACTCAATTTCCCATAGACATCATATACCTCGATAAAGACCTAAAAATTGTAGAGGTCTACCGTGATGCCAAACCTTTTGACCCTACCCCATTACCTTCAGGGCGTCCTGCAAAATACGTTCTTGAAGTGAATGCTGGACTAGTCGCACGCTGGAAACTACTTCCTATTGACCGGGCAGAGTTTTCACGCATAAACAAATAAAAAAAACCCGCAGAAAGCGGGTTTTTTATTTGAGCTTAGTACGCTGAACTACGTTCTAAGTTTGTTTCTATTTCTATTGTTGTTCTTCTTCCTCTTGTTTGTCGCTTAAGTCAATTCCGCGCTTTTTAACAGTATCAAAGAAGACAGGAGTTGCAATAAACAAAGAAGAATATGTTCCCACTACAATACCGACAATCAAAGCGAAGATCAATCCTCTAATTGATTCAGCACCCAGCAAGAAAATTGTAAGTAATACGATCAATGTAGTCAAGGACGTATTTAATGTTCTACTCAATGTACTGTTAAGGGCACTGTCGATAATTTTATTCATTTTCCAACTGCTGTGTTCGTTGAAAAACTCACGAATTCGGTCAAAAACAACCACGGTATCATTCAGAGAGTATCCAATTACGGTCAAAATAGCCGCAATAAAGGACTGATCGATTTCCATATTAAACGGCATGAACTGATGGGTTAATGAGAACACACCAAGAACGATCAACACATCGTGGAATACTGCAGCAACGGCACCCAAACTAAATTGCCATCTTCTAAAACGCAATAATATGTATAAGAACACGACCACTAAAGACCCAAGAACGGCTAAGAATGAAGACGATTTAATGTCATCTGCGATTGTTGGAGACACCTTGTAGTACTCCATTCTACCTGCAATTTTATTGTCTTCATCAGCCACGAATCCTTCGTA
>RFXU01000108.1 GCA_009921505.1 Flavobacteriaceae bacterium | reverse complement strand
TTTACTAAAACGCAAATCACCCACAAGTTCAAACCCAGAGTAATTCTGATCGAAGGCCGTGCGTAAAAGCTTGGAAAGATCTCCACCAATCCTCAGTCCATAAGCCGTCAATTTTGTGGAATCCACGACAGGTTGTACGCCTTGGGCTAGGCTATCTGAGGCTTGAACTAAAATGGTCTGCTCTGAACTATTTTCAAGTCGTTCTTTTGGCAGGATGCCCTCGTATACTGCTTCGGACTCCTGCGACTCAAAACTTTGCTGGTTCTCGAGCAACTGCTGTTGTGGCTCATTCTCAAGACTTTGTGGCGGTTTTTGGCCCGAATTCTCCTCTAACTCTTGAGAAAAGGCTGATCCCCCAGACAGCAGACTAATGATAAATATACATGTGTACAGACGCATCTTCTACAGTTGGGGTGAGTAATTCTATATCGCGTATCCAGCTCAGTGGAGTATAATCAGATTCAAAAGCCATATTGTTATAAATGGTTTTAAAAGCACAAGCACGATTTACATATTGATCCTGGCGTCGATAAAATAAATCCAATTGGACAACGTCTAAGCTTTCTGCCGAGCTTGCTTGGTCAATTAAATAAAATAGACTTTGGTCACTCTCAGTATCTAAGGGCAAAGAAATCGTGACATCGGAGAGGCTTGTATACACCACGGTACTGTCTGCATTGCGCACTCTTACGGCCAGATCATTAGTCGATTTTGGGGTAATTCGGTCTGTATAATCTAAGAACTCTATGGTCAGTAGAGGCGTGGTAGGCGTTTCACCGCTGCATAAATCGTCTTTAGAACAAGACCAAAGAGCAAAAAATATAAACGATAAGCCAAGCCAGCGCTTCATGGATTTGTGTTTTATTGGCAATTAACCGATTTTCTCTAAAAGTACAACATTTTCTACATGATGGGTCTGCGGAAACATATCGACCGCTCTTGATTTAACCACCCGATAATGCTCCTTCATTAATGCCAGATCACGTGCTTGGGTGGCACTGTTGCAGCTCACATAAACGATTCGTGGCGCTCCCAAAGCGAGGAGTTGTTCGACAACATTTTTGTGCATGCCGTCTCGTGGGGGGTCTGTAATCACCACATCAGCTTTACCATGAGTCTGTATAAACTCATCGTTAAAAAGCTCTTTCATGTCACCGACAAAAAAGCGCACATTGTTGATGTTGTTGCGCTGTGCATTGGCTTTGGCGGCCTCTATGGCCTCTGGAACAGACTCAATCCCGACGACCCACTTCGCTTGCCTTGCAACGTACTGGGCAATTGTCCCAGTTCCAGTGTATAAATCATAGACGCCTTGATCTCCAGTTAAACCGGCAAAATCTTTTACAATATCATAGAGTCCAATGGCTTGTTTAGAGTTGGTTTGATAAAAGGATTTGGCATTAATGTGAAAGCGAAGATCGCCCATAGCTTCGACGATATAATCTGTACCGTGAAATACATGAATGTCTTGATCGTATAGCGTATCATTAGCCTTTTGATTGATCACATAGAGCAAAGAGGTTACCGCGGGGAAGGCCTCCATTATGGACTGGAGTAATTCGTCTCTAAGCGGGCCTGGATCCTCGTAAAACTGAATAAGGACCATCCATTGACCTAGCGTAGTATTGCGCAGCATCAGTGTGCGTAAATGACCGTTCTGAGCCCGAGGGTCAAAAAACTCAAGGGCTAATTCCTGAGCTTTATTCTTTATAAATTCTCGTAGGTCGTTACCAAGACTTTCTTGAAGATGACATTCTTTGAGATCTAATATTTTATCCCAGTATCCTGGGATATGAAATCCAAGGGCATTTCTATTGTCCACCACCTCATTTGACTCGATCTGCTCTCGTGTAAGCCATTTTTGATTGCTAAAAGAGTACTCCATTTTATTGCGATAATAAAATTGATCTGGAGCGCCCAAAATGGGTAATACTTCTTCCCCAGTAATTCCGCCAATACGCTGAAGATGGTCTTGAACCTCTTTGTTTTTGTAAAACAATTGTTTTTCGTAGTTCATGTGTTGCCACTTGCATCCTCCACAAACGCCAAAATGAGTGCATAAGGGAGTGACGCGATCTTCAGAATACTGGTGAAACTGCGTTGCAGTAGCCTCAAAATAAGCGCGGCGTTGCTTGGTTGTTTGAACAGTGACTACATCCCCAGGGATGGCATTGTTGATAAACAATACGCGACCGTCAGGTGCTTTAGCTACAGCCTTTCCTTTGGCCCCGGCGTCAAGAACCCGAACCTCAGAAAAAATTTTTCGATTTGAACGTTTACCCATGGCACAAAAGTACTCCCTTTCTAAGAATTTCATCGCAAAATTCATTATTTTGCAAGTCCAGTATTTTCAAGAATACCGGTATTTTTCAACAATTAAAGCCCAAAATAATATGCAAGAACGCCAATCAAGCAGCGCCCAGAATTATATTGATTTAGAGGATCGTTATGGAGCTCATAATTATCATCCACTGCCTGTCGTTTTAGAAAAAGGCGAGGGGGTATATGTTTGGGATGTAGATGGGAAAAAGTATTATGATTTTCTTTCTGCGTATTCGGCAGTTAACCAGGGGCATTGCCACCCAAAAATAATTAAGGCTTTAACTGACCAAAGTGAATTATTGACCCTTACTTCAAGGGCTTTTTATAACAATGTTCTCGGGCAGTATGAAAAGTATATGTCAGAATATTTTAAATTCGACATGATCCTTCCTATGAATACCGGAGCTGAAGCTGTGGAAACAGCCGTGAAAATAGCGCGTCGATGGGCTTATGAGAAAAAAGGTATCCCAGAGAATCATGCGCAGATTGTTGTTTGCAAGAACAATTTTCACGGGCGTACGACTACAGTTATATCTTTTTCCAATGATGAAGGCGCCAAGAAAAATTTTGGCCCATTTACTGCTGGATTTATTCAAGTGCCTTATAGTGATGAAGCTGCTCTAGAGGAAGTATTTAAAGCCAATCCAAACATAGCGGCATTTCTAGTGGAACCCATTCAAGGGGAAGCCGGAGTTTTTGTGCCCGCTGAAGGATTTTTAGCAAAGGCCCGTGCCTTGTGTGATACCTATAACGTTTTATTGATTTGTGATGAGATTCAAACGGGTATTGCCCGAACAGGAAAATTATTAGCAAGCTGCGGCAATTGTACTTGTCCTAATCGCGATTGCTCAGAGACCCCTGAAGTAAAACCCGATGTATTGATTTTAGGGAAAGCCATAAGCGGAGGAGCATATCCTGTATCTGCAGTATTGGCTAATAAACCGATTATGGAGGTCATTACTCCTGGATCTCATGGTTCAACCTTCGGTGGTAACCCTGTAGCCGCCAAGGTCGCTATGGCAGCATTAGATGTGGTGAAAGAAGAGCGTTTGGCCGAAAATGCAGACAAACTAGGAAACTTGTTTAGAGCTTTGATGCAAGAATATATTGACGGATCTAATGTGGTGCGTCTAGTCCGGGGAAAAGGTCTTTTAAATGCTATTGTCATTAATGACAGTGAAGAAAGCGATACCGCATGGAATATTTGCATGCGACTGAGAGATCACGGTTTGCTCGCCAAACCGACGCACGGCAATATAATTCGATTTGCCCCGCCATTGGTTATGAATGAGCAGCAACTTCGGGAATGTGTTGACATTATTGTCAAAACGCTCAAAGAATTTGAATAGATAATGAAACAATGAGCAAAATAAAAAAGACCGCTCTTTGGCGGTCTTTTTGCATTGTAATTAATTGAAAAACAGAATTGCTTAACGATTCATGACGGACATTTTATAAGAAACAACACCATCATTTTCGGTTACTAAACGCACCATATAAACCCCGTCGGCAAAATTATAGGTAGGGAAGGAGTAGCGAGAAGCTGATCCTAAACCGTAGGCGTAATACACCAATTTACCCGACATATCATAAATATTTACTTCATCAACTTTGTACATTTCTGGATTAGAGACTTCGAGTTTCTTTGCACGATTGTCTTGTACAAAATCAAAGTCATCAGCAACCGTTCGCGTATCTGGATGCCCTGGATCTTCCTCAGGAGCATCCTCAAATACGATAAAGAATCTATTCTCATAAGTACCAGCAGGCAAGGTCAACTGAGCCGTTAAACCGCCTCCGATGCTACTGCTTTCACCCATGATTGGATAACGCATATTGTCCTGAGTGTCTAATAATAACACTCTGTGATAAGGCACATTTAATTCCTCCGCGGCCTTAATTCGAACACGACCTTGTTGCTGCATTTTAAAGGCAATCGGAATACTCATGTTCATGGAAAATGGTACGGACTGAATGGCTAAATTCTTTTGCTCCATTCCGTTACTATCATTTTGAATGTTGAAGTAGGCCTCTTTTTGACCCGCGTCCATAGGATGCGGTGCATCTGCACCACGATCAAAACCTAAAGTTGAACGTTCGTGGTAGGTTAACAATAAATCACGATAGTGCGAATAATTGTCAAAAATAATATGGAAACGAGTGTGGCTTCTACCTTCAGGATTTCTAAATATAGATTCCTCGCCCTCTTGAACAAACGTGCGATGTTCGTTTTTGAAAGTCGCAACATCATTTGTGGTTGAACCAGTATTAGGATCTACCAATAGACGTTTTAACATAAAACCTTGTCCAATTGGAGCATAGCGACGAACAATATCCTCGCCGTAGGTACCAGTGCTTGTTGTTGCCACTCCACCATTCTCGTAGTTCATAAAGGTAGGTACTACGTATTCACCAAGACCACTCGCTCCGGGAATCCAAGTTCCATAACCTCCTTTATTGTCTACATAATAATGTGAATTAACGGTACGATCCTCATCCCAATACATTATCGCTGCGACACCGTTATTATCTGGATCATTGAAAAAAGCGCTCAAATCTAAGGCAGATGGATATGGGTTACCGGCTAAGGCCATAGAATTTTCTGTTGTACCCAGATTAACCTGGATATCGCCACTGTTCGCACGACCACGGAATTCATAATATTGGTTGTTTGTATCCATATTATAGCTCCCTCCGGTAGTGACATTGGTTCCTTTCATAATAAACCCTTTTCCAGAAGGTAAGCTTTGGGAACTAGCTCCGATGTATTGCCAATTTTGAGTTGCCGCGTTAAATGAGTACAACCAAGTCGGGGATATTTTCAATTGTGTATCAACACTGTAGTCTAGACCACTTCTTCCTTGGCCATTGTGAAAACCAACATTTTGAAACACGATTGTTCTTGCAGCTAATGTATCGGTGGCGTCATACAAACCTTCTGCGAGCGTAAACGCATTAGTTCCAGCGTTAGAAACAGGAGAGCCCCAATAGTTATAGTCAAACGAATCAGAATTGCTATCCTGGTAAACAGAAATAAACCCTGTTCCATCGTTTGCAGTACTTTGAGTCGCCCCTTGAATCAACTGCGCATCTTCACGCAAATAAATTCCTGCTTTTGCATCAGCAGTGCTTCCGGCGCCTTTGGTCACAGAAATATCATCCGCAACATACAGGACCTGATCGGTTACATAAATATAAGCTTCTGAAGTACCGTCTTGCTTCACAGTGAGTTGTGCGCAAACGGAAGTGGCTGTAAATAAGCCAAGTAATGATAGAAATTTAGTCATATCCATCTAAAATTTATAAGTTAAACCCGAAGGTTTATTTGGGGTTAATGCTACAAAAGGAGCCAAAAAATATTATTATTTAAAGGATTGCGTAGGTATTTTCTTATAGCAATATGATATTATCGATTAAATCGTTCCAAGATTATGACATAATTGTAATTTTACAGGGTTGATAATTCCCTTCTCTATTTTCACTTTAGAACACCTAAAAAAACCACTATATATTACATCAATTATGGCTGCAAAAAAGATTGAATTAGGGGATTTTGTATCAGCAATCAATGAGGCCGTTTCCGGTGTAGTAATAGCCATAGGAGAGGAAATAACTATAGAATCTACAGAAGGTTTTCCTATTAAATTTGCTCCTGATGAGCTGGTTGTAGAACCCAAAAAATGGCTTGAAGCCAAGGATTTCCAGGGCCTTCACCATAAAAAAACTCAAGATAAAACCGCTACATTACGTCCAAAATACACGGCAAGACCAAAGACAGGGACACCTCCGATCATCATTGACTTGCATATTGAAAAACTCACCAAAAACCACAAAAAACTAGAGCCTTGGGAGATTTTAGATTTTCAAATGGAATCGGCTCGAAACCAATTAGAATGGGCCATAAATAAACGTAAACAACGAATAATCTTTATCCATGGTATCGGTGAAGGCGTGCTTAAGGCAGAATTAGAAACCCTTTTTAGGCGTTATGATAACATCCGATTTTATCCGGCTAACGCAATGGAATTTGGGGCAGGGGCTATTGAAGTGTATCGACTTCAGAATTCGAATTAAAAATAAACAGCGGGTTAATCAGATAAAACCCGAGAGTCCTATAAATTACTCGTAAAAGTAGATTAATGCGTGTAAAATCTTTTCGGTCTTAAAATTAATCGCGAATAGGCGTCTGAGTGACTGTAGTCGTTAAAAAACTCGGAATGGAACCCATAAATAAGACCTCTTTAATTATCTCGCGGCCAGAAGCCGTAAGGACCAAGTCTAAAAGCGTCAAATCAATACTGCTCACGACTTGATAATTATGCTCTCGGTAAGCGTTCTGTGGTGTACTAAAAAAGATATTTGCATTCAGATAATCCGGACCAATACTGGGTTCTGTAAAATCATTAGTCGGATCTAAATCGCCGTTCAAATCTTCGTCTATAGTTAAAACTCCGTCTCCATCATCATCAGGGTCTAAGTAATTCGGTATGCCGTCTTGATCCGTGTCTAATGGATTGGTAAGCGGGTTGTTGTCTCCATCGTTATTAAATACATCTAATTCAAATG